>DCNF01000042.1:21267-34818 GCA_002322035.1 Geobacter sp. UBA1603 | reverse complement strand
GAAACGCTGACCAGGAAGGGTCTGGTGCTTTCCGGGGTCTACAAGGAAAAAGATCTTGTCGAGGTGATCGAGATCCCGGGGCACCCCTGGTTCCTGGGATGCCAGTTCCATCCCGAATTCAAATCAAAGCCGCTCTTCCCCCACCCGCTCTTCCGTGAATTCATCGGTGCGGCTCTTAAACACCGCAACGCGAGGTAGGCCATGACCAGAGAAATCTCGATCGGCGACGTCAAAATCGGCGGTGATCGGCCACTGGTGCTGATTGCCGGCCCCTGTGTCATCGAAAATGAAACGTCGACTCTTCGTCACGCCGAACGGCTGCTGACCATCTGCAACGGAGTCGGAATTCCGCTGATCTTCAAAGCATCCTACGACAAGGCCAACCGCACCTCGATCCGCTCATTTCGTGGTCCCGGCATCAAGGAGGGATTGGCTGTTCTTAAAAAAGTCAAGAGTTCGCTGGGGCTGCCGGTCCTGTCCGACATCCACTCGATCGAACAGGTCGCACCGGCCGCAGAGGTGCTTGACGTCATCCAGATCCCGGCGTTTCTCTGNNAATGTCAAGAAGGGCCAGTTCCTGGCTCCCTGGGACATGAAAAACGTGGCCGGAAAAATCGCCGATTCAGGTAATCAGAACATTATCCTGACAGAACGGGGGGCATCCTTCGGCTACAACAACCTGGTGGTCGATATGCGCTCATTTCCGGTTATGAGGGCGACAGGCTATCCGGTTGTGTTCGATGCCACCCACAGCGTCCAGCTTCCCGGCGGCCAGGGTGAAAGCTCCGGCGGCCAGCGGGAATTCGTTGAATATCTCTCCCGCGCAGCGGTCGCCGCCGGCATCGACGGAATTTTCATGGAGGTGCACGAGACACCTGAAACGGCACTCTGCGACGGTCCCAACTCGATTCCGCTGGCCGACCTTGCCGCTCTCTTGAAAACCCTGAAATCAATCGATTCCGCAGTGCGGTAAACCACGTAAGATCACTCAACATACGAGGATTGTGCCGACAGTTATGGCGTATTTTCCCTATATCATCACTATTTCATCGGAAAAAGGGGGGGTCGGCAAGACTACCCTGGCAACCAACCTGGCGATCTACCTCAAGGCGATCCGGGAAGATCTGCCGGTCACCATCTTCTCCTTCGACAATCACTTCACCATTGACCGGATGTTTGAGCTGAAAGGCACAAAGCCAACCGGTGACGTCCATGACCTTTTGATGGGCCAGCCGGCTTCGGAACTGATCCGGGTCGGCCAGTACGGCGTCGGCTACATCCCCTCCTCCAACGAACTGGGCGACATCCATGAGCGTTTTCGGGGGCCGATGACCCTGACCCGCATATTTGCCGAATCGAATCTGCCCGGGGTTGTGATCATCGATACCAGGCCCGACCTGAACATCCTGACCCAGAACGCCCTCTACGCTGCCGACCGGGTCCTGATACCGGTCAAGGACATGCCCAGCCTGGAAAACTGCAAAAACATCTTTGCGTTATTTGACCAGCGCGGGATTGACCGTAAGTCACTGGCGCTGATTCCCTGCCTGGTTGATGAGCGGATCAAGTTCGAGGGGCTGTTCAAGGACCAGAAGACACTTCTGCGCGCATTTGCCATCAACCGGGGCTACCGCTGCACCGATACGTATATTTCCAAAAGTCCCAAGGTAGAGAGCCTCAACACCAACCCGGACGGCAGAATTTACCCGATCCTGACCCATGCCAGAGGGACCGATGTCCACGGCCAGTTTTCCGAACTGACCCGCGACCTGTTAAGGGGCTATGACGCAACCACCGATACCCGCCCAGCCCTGTATGCAGCCTGGATAGCCGAGAAAGAAGGCCGCCTCAAGGAAGCCTATCGCGCCCGTCTGGAAGGCCTGGCTGAACACTGCCTGATCTGCGGCCAGGGCCTGGCGGATACCGGTGAAGAGCGTGGCTACTACTATGAAACATCCGACAGGGCGCTGCGCGGCTTTCTGCACAGCACCTGCATGGCCGATCTGCTCTGCGAGACCCTCTACGGACTAACCAGTTCATCACAGGCCTATGGGGCGGCCCGTTCCGTCGTGGCCGAAAAAGCGGCCAAAACCGTTGCGTTGTTTTTTCCCAGGGAAAACGGCCAGGGACAGGTGCTTGATTTCCGCCAGTTCGGGTTTGACGGCCACCAGGTGTTTCAGAAGGAACTGCCGATGGTCGGTTTCACAGAAGGCGCCTTCAATGGTGTCAATAACCGCCTTTACCTGCTTTTAAATGAAGCTTTATCCGGGTATGGCGGCCAGCTGCGCAGCGGTGCATGGCTTGCTGCCCACCCGGTTGACCGGAGCAATCCCGATGAGATCCTGCACGACAAATCCTACCGGTCGTTCCAGGCGCTGCAGGTCCGTATTGGCGAACAGCTTGCTTGCACATGAACGTGCCGAGGCACACCGATGACCACATCAGTTGAACGCACCGATTTGGCCGGATACGCCTGTAAAAGCTCCCTTTCCCGCGGCAGGAAGCATCAGGAGGAGTTTCGCGACCAGCGGCCGGCCTTTGAGCGCGATCGTGACCGTATTATCCACTGTGCTGCATTCCGGCGCCTGGAATACAAGACCCAGGTCTTTGTCAACCACGAGGGCGATTACTACCGTACCCGCCTGACCCACTCCCTTGAGGTGGCCCAGATCGGCCGGGCGATTGCCCGCCGGCTGCAGCTGAACGAAGAGCTGACAGAAGCCCTGGCCCTGGCCCATGATCTGGGGCATACCCCTTTCGGCCACACCGGAGAGGATGTTCTGAACACGCTGATGAAAAGCCATGGCGGGTTTGAGCATAACCTGCAGTCGTTCCGGGTGGTCGATGAGTTGGAGGAGCGCTACCCCGGTTTTAACGGTCTGAACCTGACCTGGGAGGTTCGCGAGGGAATCATCAAGCACTCGTCCCCCTATGACGCACCGGCCGGAATCATGGCCGAATTTCTGCCGGGCACAATTCCGTCGATCGAAGCCCAACTGATCAATTATGCCGATGAGATCGCCTACAATAACCACGACATCGATGACGGGCTCAAGTCAGGCTACATAACGCTCGATATGCTTGAACGTGTCGAGCTGTGGCACGAGACAAGCTGCACGGTCCGCCGGAAACACCCGGCCATCGACGACCGCCGACTGGTGTTCCAGACCATCAGCGCCCTGATCGGCCTGCTGATCAATGACCTCTGCGCGACAATTTCGGCAAACCTTGATACCTTCGGTATCCTCACACAGGATGACCTTCGCCGGGCCAACCGGGCGGTTGTTCACTTCAGCGACCAGATCACTGCACGTAACCTTGAGCTGAAACGTTTTCTTTTCCAGAACCTCTATCGCCATCACAAAGTCGACAAGATGAGGGTCAAGGCTGAAATTTTCATCACCCGACTGTTCGAAACCTACCTGCGTTTTCCGAACCTGCTCCCCCCCAAGTACCGGGAGCGGATTGAGCGCTTCGGACTGGAGCGGATCGTCTGTGACTACATTGCCGGCATGACCGACCGTTTTGCTTTGGATGAATACAAACGGCTGTTCGAGCCCTATGAGAGGGTCTGATGACCGCACCCCGCCAGTATGATTTTTTTGCCTTCCTTTCACGGATGCGCTACATCAGCCGCTGGGGACTGATGCGCAATACCGTTCCGGAGAACATCCAGGAACACTCCCTTGATGTGGCAATCATCGCCCATGCCCTGGCCACAATCCGCAACACCTACTTTAACGGCACACTCGACCCTTCCCGAGCCGCGCTCTACGGCATATTCCATGACGCCAGCGAAATTTTCACCGGTGATATGCCGACTCCGGTCAAACACTTCAATCCGAATTTCAAGAAATCGTTTCACCAGCTGGAGGATCGGGCGCGCAAAAAGCTGCTGGCCATGCTTCCGCCTGAACTGGCCTGCGCTTACGAACCGCTGTTTTTTTTCGAGGAGCAGTCCGAATATCGGGACCTGCTCAAAGCGGCAGACAAAATTGCGGCCCTGACGAAATGCATTGAAGAGGAAAAATCAGGAAATCTGGAGTTTCGGAGGGCCCGGGCTGAACACGAGGAAAATCTTTCCCGCACACACCTGCCTGAGGTGCAGTTCTTTCTGGAAACGTTCCTTCCCGGGTATCGCCTGTCCCTTGACGAACTGGATCTCGGCTGAACCGGCCGGTTCATGCCATATCCTGTCGGCTGTGGATCAGGCGATAATATAGCTGCTGACGGTTTCTTCCGAAAGCAGATTGTCGGCGGTAACCACGGTCTCGGTGCCGTTGCGGCGCAGCCTGATCCGGCACTGTGCCCCCTGTACTGCCCTGGTGTAGCGCAGCAGGATGCCGAGTGCCAGCCGTTCAGCGGCAGGGTCCTGCTCTCCGCAGACAACTCCCAGCGGCGAGTTGCCATCCATCCAGGTAATTGCTGCTTCACCGGGCTGGCGTACGGTTTCCAGAAGGTTATTGTCAGCCTCGTTTCTGCCGATGATTACCTTGGTGCGCGTGCCGACCCGGAAATGCCGGCCGATCTTGAGCAGACGGAAATCACGCAGGTCAAGCTGGTCTGAATGATCAAAGACATCCTGAACTTTCGGCACAAAAGACAGTTCAGTCAGAAGGCACCCGCCGGCCGGACAGGGATAGTTCTTCACATCCAGCTCTTCGGCAAGCTCAAACTGCTCCTTGCGTGAACGCCCCCTGATAGCCAGCAGCCGCTCGCGATCGACCCACCCTTCCCGTTCCGGTATGGTCGGGGCAAAAAACTGTGCCGACAAGGGGCGCAGAAGCAGCCCTTCCAGCCCGCTCTCACGCTCGATCAGCCTCATGGCGTCATGCCGCTGGCTCATCGGCCGCTGCCCGAGGACCTCTCCGGTAATGATGAAATCCGCTCCGCATTCGGCCATGTAGGCGTGTGCAGCGCGCAAAAGATAGATTCGGCAGTCCACGCAGGGGTTGAGCCCCTTGCCGTAGCCATGCACCGGGCTGCGGACCACTTCAAGGTAGTCAATCCCCTTATGCATGACCTTGATCGGAATATTGAATTCCTGGGCCACGCGGACAGCCTCAGATTTACATCCTGAATTTTTGCCGGTGCAGGTACAAAAGGGTGACGTAAAATTGAGGGCCTCCACCTCGATGCCCATGTCAAGCATCAGCCTGACAGCAAGGGTAGAGTCGAGCCCCCCCGAAAGGAGGGCGAGGGCCTTGCGCTTCATAACTGCTCCTGGGGTCCCATCGAACGGCCTATCGGGTCGGGATCGTGCCGCACTACGGAACCTGAATTTTTTTCAGGCTAGCACATGCGCTTCTGGAATGTAAAGCTGATTGGGGCGAGATGGGTGAGTATCGTCAGCATGATGCCGTGAGAAGCGAACAGCCTTCATTGATGTAACCAGTGGTGCTGCGCTGGTCAACAACCCAGTAAAGGTTGTCCTGCCCCAGCAGAATTGCAACCGGGGCGTTAAGGCTAATGGCATACAGCTGGGCAACGGAATAGAAAGGAAATTTTGCATACATGGCCTGATACCTCGTTTCTGCTCGATCAATCCGACAAGAACCAGCACTCTGGCAGTTGATTTTGCATCAGCCATGCCAACAATTTAATATCAATAATATCAATGTGTTAAAAATATATGTCTACTTATTGACGCACCGCAGGGATATTCATACACGCAATTAGTCAATTTTATGACCAATCAGAGGAGGAACACCATGCCGGTTGACTGCAGCAGTATCCTGGGCAGGTATTTCGATGGGGCAGGCTTTAACCTGATTACGGTCCATGGCCGCCTGGTTGCAGATCTGGCTCTGCACATCTGTGACTGTACCACGCCCGTGCCTTCGGCAGAAGAACGCAGGTTCATAGAAGAGGCGGCGCTGCTGCATGATATCGGCATCTGCCGGGTTAATGCTCCCGACATCGGCATGCACGGCGAACATCCCTATCTGATGCACGGCGTCATCGGCCGCGGCATACTCGAAGAGGAAGGACTGCCGAAACACGCCCTGGTCTGCGAGCGGCACATCGGTGTCGGCCTGACCGTCACTGACATCGACATGGGCGGCCTGCCGCTGCCCCGGCGCGATATGACTCCCCAGAGCCGTGCTGAAGAAATCATCTGTTTTGCCGACCTGTTTTATTCCAAATCTCCGGGAAAACTGGAGCTGCGCAAGCACCCTGACAAGGTTCGCCGGAAACTGGCCGCCTTTGGCCCGGATAAGCTTCAAATTTTTGACATCTGGATGAAGCAGTTCGGCTGCGCCCTGCTGGCAGCCCCCGTGCCAGAGTGAGAATCCGACCGGTCACACCCCGGTTCTGCTTGCTTTTCAGATGACACTGAAGTAAAGTAACGATCCTTTTCGATACTCTACGCGCAGACAGGCCAGATTCCCATGCAGCAGGCAACCCTTGCAGAATTGAGAAACCGGATTGACAGTATCGACGACCGGATTGTGGAACTGCTTAACCAGCGTTCACATGTGGTGCTCGAAGTCGGTCGCCTCAAGTCCGGCAGCAACCAGGAATTTCACGTCCCCGGACGCGAGCGCCAGATCTACGAACGGCTGCTGAATGCCAACCCGGGACCCTTCCCCAATGACGCCCTGCGCAGCGTTTACCGCGAGATCATTTCCGCCTGCCTCGCCCTGGAATCGCCGATGAAAGTCGCTTTTCTCGGGCCCAAGGCCACGTTCAGCCACCTGGCGACCATGCAGCAGTTCGGGCTTTCGGCTGAACTCGTACCACTCAAGTCGATTCCGGCGGTCTTCGAGGAAGTTGAAAAGGGCAAAGCGCTGTACGGGGTTGTCCCGGTCGAGAACTCCACCGAAGGCGTTGTCTCGCACACCCTGGATATGTTCGTTGACAGCGGCCTGAAAATCACATCCGAAATCCTTCTGGAAGTTCATCATGACCTGCTTTCGCGAACTGGCCGCCTGGAAGATATCAAGAAGGTTTACTCCCATCCCCAGCCGATTGCCCAGTGCCGGCAATGGCTCGACGACAATCTGCCCGGCATTCCGCTGGTCGATGTGGCCTCCACGGCAACGGCGGCCCAGATTGTCAGCGACGACTACACGTCTGCCGCAATTGCCAGCGAACTGGCCGCGTCACTCTACGACCTGAAAGTCGTCCGAAGCCGCATTGAAGACCAGGTCAACAACTTTACCCGGTTTCTGGTGATAGCCCGCAAAGAGTGCGACCGTTCCGGCAACGACAAGACATCAGTTCTGTTTTCGGTCAAAGATGAGCCGGGAATTCTCTGCCGGATGCTGGAACCCTTTGCCAAGCGGGGGATCAACCTGTCCAAGATCGAGTCCCGGCCTTTCAAAAAGAAGGCCTGGGAATACATTTTCTTCCTCGATCTCTCCGGCCATGTGGCTGATCCGGATGTTGCGGCCGCCCTCGATGAGTTGAAAGAGTGCTGCCAGTTTCTGAAAATTCTCGGGTCCTACCCCCGGTCGATGTGACCATGCCCGACCGGATTTCAATCGGGCGCCTGGCGCTGGTCGGCGTGGGACTGATCGGCAGTTCCTTTGCCCTTGCCCTGCGCCGGGCCGGGGCGGTTGGCACCGTTGTCGGCAGTGACCGTTCCCGGGAGCATCTCGACAACGCGTTGGCGCTTGGCATTATCGACCAGAGCGCAGAAAGCGCCCAGGAGGCGGTAAGGGATGCCGACCTGGTTTTTGTTGCTGTTCCGGTCTGCTCAATCTGCGACGTGGTTGGTCAGGTTTCCGCCGGGCTCAAGACTGGCAGCATCGTTACCGACGGGGGGAGCGTCAAAGCCGGTATCACGGAAACCTGCAGCCGCCTGATGCCGGCAGGGTCATCATTTATCGGCGGCCACCCGATTGCCGGAACGGAGCACTCCGGCCCTGCGGCAGCTTTTGCTTCTCTGTTTGATTCCAGGCGCTGCATCCTGACTCCTCTGCCAGATGCTGATCCAGCGGCAGTTACAACCGTAACCAGACTCTGGCAGGCAGCGGGGGCCCGGGTAAGCTGCATGGAGCCACACCACCACGACCGGATTTTTGCCGAGATTTCGCATCTGCCTCACATGGCGGCCTATGCCCTGGTACACGCCGTCGGCACAGCTGACGTCGAAGGGGAAAACGTTCTTTCCTATACCGCCGGCGGCTTTCGCGACTTTACCCGCATCGCCTCCTCCGATCCGGCCATGTGGAGAGACATCGCCATCATGAACCGGCCGTCGCTGCTGAAAAGCATTGACGGCTTTTCAGGCAGCCTGGCCGATTTGAGGCAGCGGATCGAGCAGGAAGACGGGCCGGGACTGGAAGCTTTCTTTACCATCGCCAAGCAGTTTCGCGACGGGATAGCCTGACGTCGCCTTACATTAACCTCATAATGCGGAGCACCTGTGACTGACATCATCGTTACACCGGCACAATCAATCAGGGGAGAGATCACCGTACCCGGCGACAAATCGATTTCACATCGCTCAATCATGCTGGGTGCCCTTGCCAAAGGCATCACAACTGTCCGCGGCTTTTTGCGGGGCGGAGATAACCTTTCCACAATACAAGCTTTCCGTTCCATGGGAATCCGGATTGATGATAACGGCGAAACCGTCTCCATAGAAGGCAAGGGCCTGCACGGGCTGAGCGAGCCGGGCGACGTGATCGACTGCGGTAATTCGGGAACTACAATCCGCCTGATTACCGGCCTGTTGGCCGGCCAGTCTTTCTTTTCGGTGGTAACCGGAGACCAGTACCTGCGAAAGCGGCCGATGAAACGGGTGGTTGAGCCCCTTTCCCTCATGGGAGCACGCATTTCGGGCCGAAACCAGGGCAGCCTTGCCCCGCTTGCAATCAACGGCGGGCGCCTCACGGCAATTGACTATCGATCGCCCGTATCCAGCGCCCAGATCAAATCGTCGATCATGTTGGCCGGCCTCTATGCTGACGGTGAAACGTCGGTCCGGGAACCAAGCCTCTCTCGCGACCATTCCGAGCGGATGTTCCGGCTTTTCGGGGCCAGTATGACTGCAAGCGACACCGGAGTAACCGTCCGCGGCGGCTCGGAACTGACGGCCCAGGAAATCTCGGTCCCCGCCGATATTTCATCTGCCGCTTTTTTCATGGTTGCCGCACTGACAACTCCCGGCTCCGAACTGCTGATCCGGAATGTTGGCGTAAACCCGACCCGCACCGGCGTGATCGATATCCTGCGCGACATGGGCGGACAGATCGAACTGCTTGACCAGCGGGAGCTTTCCGGCGAACCGGTGGCAGACATCCTCGTGCGCTCCTCACACTTGAAGGGAATTGCCATTTCGGGCAGCGTCGTGCCCCGTGCCATCGACGAATTCCCGGCGATCTGCGTTGCCGCGGCGCGGGCTGAAGGCCTTACCACCATTCGTGACGCCCGGGAACTGCGCGTTAAGGAGACCGACAGAATTACCGCCATGGCCACCAATCTGCGCCGCCTGGGTGTTACCATCGATGAATGCGATGACGGCATGGACATCAGCGGTGTTGAGTGTCTGGATGGCGGACACGTCGACAGCTTCGGCGACCACCGGATCGCCATGTCCCTTTCGGTGGCCGCCCTCACCGCCCGCGCACCGATGACACTCTCCGACACGGAATGTGTAAGCACCTCATTTCCGTCATTTTTCACCCTGCTTGATTCCGTGGCGGTACGATAGGCATGGCGCGACCGAACGGATTCGTAATTGCGATTGACGGGCCTTCCGGGGCCGGCAAGAGCACTGTCGCCCGGCTTCTTGCGAAGCGAATCGGTTATTCGCAGATCGATACCGGCGCCATGTACCGGGCCGCAGCTTGGCTGATCAGCCAGGCCGGTATAGCTCCTGACGATGGAGCAGCGCTTACCCGCCTGCTGAAAAATGCCGATATCAGGCTCGAGCATACGGACGGGTGCCACCTCGTGATTGCCAACGGCAGAGACGTCACAGCGCTGATCAGAACACCGGAAATGTCCCTCCTGACCTCGCAGACTTCGACACTGGCACCGGTTCG
The DNA here is from genome assembly GCA_002322035.1 of Geobacter sp. UBA1603. Classification (GTDB taxonomy): domain Bacteria; phylum Desulfobacterota; class Desulfuromonadia; order Geobacterales; family Pseudopelobacteraceae; genus UBA1603. The sequence continues at coordinate 24,820 of DCNF01000042.1, read as the reverse complement.
AGAAGCCCTGATGCGGGCTCAGCGGGCCATGGGTCAAGACGGCGGCGTTGTTTTGGAAGGGCGCGACATTGGTACGGTCGTATTCCCGGATGCCGAACTCAAATTTTACCTGTTCGCCTCCCCGGAGGAACGGGGCAGGCGGCGGCATGCCGAACTGGCAGCCAAGGGAAACAACGTAACCCTGGCTGAAACGATTGAGGATGTCATTCGCCGCGACGCACAGGACTCCCAGCGTGACCTGGCACCGCTGAAACAGGCTGATGACGCCATCCCAATTGATTCCTCGAATATTTCAAGCGATGAGGTACTGGACAGGATGGAGCACTATTTCCGTTCGCTCCTCTCCGGAACAGGGAAATAACCATGAAAGTGATTCTCGCAAAACGCGCAGGGTTCTGCTTTGGCGTCAAACGGGCCACGCAGATGGCTTTTGAAGCGGCCGGTAAAGGAACCCGGACCTATACGCTCGGGCCGATAATCCACTCACCACAGGTTGTACAAAAACTTGAGGAAATGGGGGTCAATGTCGTTAAAAATCTCGACAAAACAGACAGTGGCACCATTATCATCCGTTCCCATGGCGTCCTGGCCAGCGAAATGGAAGAGGCGGTTCAGAAACAGCTGGAAATCGTCGATGCCACCTGCCCGTTTGTCAAAAAAGCCCAGGAACATGTCAAAAGCCTCTCGGACGCTGGCTACGGAGTCGTTGTTGTCGGAGATGCCGACCATCCGGAAGTTCAGGGCATCGTATCCTATGGCGGGGACAAGGTTTATGTTGTCGGTTCGGGCGAAGAAGTCAGAAAACTCCCCAAAATGAATAAAATCGGCGTGGTGGCCCAAACCACGCAGTCCTTTGAAAACCTGAAGAATGTCGTGGTCGAGTGCCTGCAGCGTGGAGGTGAAATTCGTGTTTTCAACACGATTTGTGACGCCACGGCCGTACGCCAGGAGGAAGCCAAGGAGCTGGCTGGCCAGGTTGACTGCATGCTGGTGGTCGGAGGCTTCAACAGTGCCAACACGCGGCGCTTGGCCGAGGTCTGCGCTGAACTGCAGCCGAAGACCCATCATATCGAAACTGCCAGTGAAATCGATCCGGTCTGGTTTGAATCGGTCGAACGGGTCGGTGTGACTGCCGGCGCCTCGACACCAAAGTGGATCATTGATGAAGTCATGGGACGGATTGAGCAGATCAATACAGCCAAGATCAATAAAACCGATTGAAATTTATTTCGCTTGTTGTTAAATTGTTGAGCTTCAAAAAGAGTCGCAAGAATTAGAGAGAAAAACAGTCCAGGGGGTAGTGGTAATGGTTGAGTTCAAACGGTTGAACACTGCTGACACGCATGAACATGACGATCTTGATGCGGATCAGCAGAGCAGTGAATTTGCGGAGCTTTTGAACCAGAGCTTCCAGAAGGAGAGCCAGGAGTCCGGCAGGGTTCTCGAAGGAACGGTTGTGCGCGTGGACAGTGAATCTGTTCTCGTCAATATAGTCGGCATGAAGTCGGAAGGAGCAATCCCGGCTTCCGAATTCAGGGATGCGAATGGAGAGATTTCGGCCCAGGTCGGCGATAAGATCAAGGTCGTCAGGGTTCCGGGCCAGAAGGGTTTCAGCTTCTCCAAGAAAAAAGCTGATTACCTTGCCGCCTGGGAACGCATCGGCGATGCCGGCCAGGAAGGCGCAGTCATCGAGGGCACTATCACTGCCCGGGTTAACGGCGGCTACACCGTTGACATCGGTATTCCGGCATTTCTGCCCGCCTCACAGGTTGACTCCCGCCCCTCGTCAGATCCTGACTCCTACATTGGTCTTAAATCGCGTTTCAAAATTATCAAGCTTAACCAGAAGCGCGATAATATCGTTCTCTCACGCCGATCTGTTCTCGATGAAGAACGCCAAGCCCAGCGCGAGGTTACTCTTGCTCAACTGGCCGAGGGACAGATCGTTGAGGGGATCGTAAAAAATGTGACTGAATACGGCGCCTTTATTGATCTTGGCGGTGTTGACGGCCTTCTGCATGTATCTGACCTTTCCTGGGGCCGCGTTGGCAAGCCTGCCGACGTTCTTAAGCCGGGCCAACAGGTTACCGCCAAAATACTCAAATTTGACCGCACCAAGGGTAAAATTTCACTTGGGATCAAACAGACCCTGTCTGACCCCTGGCTCGAAGTGCCATCCCGTTTTCCGGTCGAGAGCCGCATCCGCGGAAAAGTTGTCAGCCTGATGGAATATGGCGCATTTGTCGAGCTCGAACCGGGCGTCGAGGGGCTGATTCACGTTTCGGAGATGTCCTGGACCAAGCGAGTTCGGCGCGCTGCAGATGTCCTGAACGTTGGCGACGACGTTGAAGCGGTTGTGCTCGGCATCGACATGGCAAACCGGAAAATATCCCTCGGCCTCAAGCAGGTGGCCGAAAACCCCTGGACTTCAATTGCCGAAAAATATCCGGTCGGCACCAAGCTGGAAGGCCAGATCAAAAACATGACCGACTTCGGTATGTTTATCGGCATCGAAGAAGGCATCGACGGCCTGGTGCATGTCTCTGACATTTCCTGGACCAAGCGGGTCAAACATCCGGGCGACGTTTACGAAAAAGGACAACTGGTCCAAGCGGTCGTCCTCAAGGTCGATATCGAAAACGAGCGGCTTTCACTCGGCATCAAGCAGCTTGAGCCCGATCCGTGGAGCCTCGCTCCTGAAAAATACCGTGCCGGCACGCTGGTCAAAGGCACCGTCACCTCACTCACCGATTTCGGGATTTTTGTTGAGCTGGAAGAAGGCATTGAAGGCCTGATCCATGTCTCTGAACTGTCACGGGAGAAGGTCGCTTCAGCAAAGGAATTCGCCGCAATCGGCGACGTTCTCGATGCCGCCGTACTCAGCTGCGATCCGCGCGAACGCCGTATCTCGCTCTCGATCAAGTCAATGCATCTTGCTGCTGAAAAGGCCGAGTTTGAGCAGTACCTCGGATCCCAGGGCTCTGCCACATCAAACCTTGGCGATCTGCTGAAGCAGGAGATGAATAACAGGAACGGAAACTAGCGCACATTTATTTCCGCAGGAGCCATGTCATGACAAAAAGCGAACTGATTGAAAAAATACTGCAAACCAACACAATTCTGAACCTCAAATCATCTGAAATGCTCGTCAACACGGTATTTGACTCGATCGAAGAGGCTCTCCGGTCAGGCGACAAAGTTGAAATCCGTGGATTCGGCAGCTTTACCATCCGTGAGCGACTTGGGCGTGAGGCCCGCAACCCCAAAAGCGGCGAGGTCGTCAGCATCCCATCCAAAAAGACCCCGTTCTTCAAGACAGGAAAAGAGCTGCGCGAACGGGTCAACTGCTGAACGTGCATAAGCACCGGGCCCGCTTGGTGGAACCGGTAGACACAAGAGACTTAAAATCTCTCGGGGGAAACCCTGTGCCAGTTCGAGTCTGGCAGCGGGCACCACACAAAAAAATCTTGACTGCGAAACGGTTGTATTGTATAAATTTGAGTCTGCTTTGTTCTTTCTGACAATTATGGGGCTGTAGCTCAGCTGGGAGAGC
>DCNF01000042.1:20843-21203 GCA_002322035.1 Geobacter sp. UBA1603 | reverse complement strand
TCGATCCTGTTCAGCTCCACCAAATAAAACAGGCACTTACAGAGATGTAGGTGCCTTTTTTATTACTTCAAATATCCTTATGCAACCTCTGGTGTAATCGCAATCAAGCTCCCTAAACGTGGGAAATTGAACCCACAGAGGCTAAAACAACAGCAGATGCAGCACGCCACGAATCAGCACCCCAACCACAAAACCTGCAATTGCTGGTTTCACCACAGAAGCACAACGTTGCCCGGCCGAGATCAACACAGCGACACCGACCAGATCGCATGGATTGGTCATGAACCCTGCCATTCGGTTCAGCTCTTGAACGGTTATGGCTCCATCCTTCAGCAAATTTACAGCGACTCCCATCATTGC
>DCNF01000042.1:14046-20646 GCA_002322035.1 Geobacter sp. UBA1603 | reverse complement strand
ATTACTTTTACCGCTTCTTGACCACCAACAATCATGAGGTTGAGCGTTTTTGTCTTGCGTAGCTGATCCTGAATTGGCTGAAAGGCTGCTTCTGTGTGGCCGGTATCATCAACTGAACGAGCGAATAGATAGTATGTTGTTGCTGCTGCCGCCAGTCCCCCGACCAGAGAGGTCAGCATGATTGCTCCCAGGTTCAATCCGACTGCGACCATCGGGAATACCACGTTGGCTTGGGAGAGAGTTAGCACCATGGCCAGGGTGGCCGCAATCTGTCGTTTTGATGTGCCGTCTTTCTCCATTATCGTCAGTGTAGCAAGCGGAGCCGCAAAACTAACCAGGAGCATCTGCACGATGGCAAATGCTCCTGCCCCAGGAATACCGAAAAACCTCAACAAGGGCTGAACAGTCCGTGCGACCAAAGCCAAAATGCCACGCGCTTCAATAACCTTCATGATTGCCATCATGAGAACCAGTACCGGCAAAAGAACATAAAGTGCCAGATCAAGACCGGCCTTACCGGATGCCAGCATAATTTTCACCAGATCTTCCAAGCTGACATCTCCTTTTAAATGTTACTGGCTTCTGTGCTAAATTGTTAGTTCCGGTCGTTTCTCGCGCTTTGCCAAATCAGATCTTCCCGACCGGTGACATGTAGACCGTAAACTCTTCACTGCCATCCACTCCGAGCAGTTCATCTGCAAGGCCCTGGCTGTAGGCAGCGATGGCGTGCTGCAGGTCACATCCGGTACAATCCAGTAGGTCTGTCTGCGGAGGCATTTTGTCAGTTCAGCCATGCGGAGTTCCGCCTGCTCACGGGTTGCAAACTCACCCACCAGGAATTGGTGGCCGTTGTTCCTCCCTTGGGTGGTGAATGATGTTCGAGATAGCCGCTTCCAATTGCGGAGAGCGGCAGCTCCAGTTTCAGTTCGGGAACTTTGCTGGCTATCCAGGCGGTGAAGGTGTTGCTGTTGGGCCCGGGGAAAGCGGTGTATTCATCCGGCCAGGGGTAGGATCTGGCAGCCCTGTCTATCGACGCTATGACAATATCGACGCCTGGACCTTTCAGTTCGCGGAGCAGGCGGGGCTTCTCGCCGTACCAGTAGCGGTCAGGCAGGTCCTTCTCGATGCGGACGACCGGCAGCCCGCGGTTCTTGCGCCAGCCAACGACCTCATAGACGGTGTATGATGTTTCGTTTGCAGGCTTGACAGCTATCCAGGTGTGGATGGCGAACCACCCGCGCCATCCCCAGGCAGGGGCGCCGTAGACCTGAACCACCGGTTCCCGTGTCACAGCGGGGTCCGGAGCGATTCCGGCCGGTTCACGGCTGGCGGTGCGCCAATCACGGGCGGTACATCCGCACAGGATGATTATCAGAACGCAATATGCTGCCAGCTTCATCATGTGTTATCCTGATACCATTAGTGACAGCTGTCGCAACTTGAAAGAACTAACCAAACGTAATATTAATGAATACTTTTGCCGCTGATTGGAGAGACCTATGTCGGCTATGAAACGCCCCTCGCCACCACTTCTTCCTGCACTGGAAACAAACTGGACATACGGTGGAGTAGTAATCTGTTTTCTTGGCGCATGCTATAGTTATAATCCATCCACAAGCCCAATAGGATTCATCATTTTATTGATTGGTATTTTGATGATTCTAACTGGCTACATCCGAACGAGACAACTCTGCATTCATGGTGTTGAAGTTATAGCACAATATTCTCGATCTCGAGGTTATAAGGGCACCCCCATATTGCACTTCTCATATAAATTCGAAGGTACTTCATACACCACCAGCTTTGAGGTAGATGTTTTTCGTGCTTTGCGAGGCCGATTGCATTTAGGGGGTACAGGAGCGGTAACGCTCATAATTGATCCAAACTCACCGCATCGCTTGATCATAAAGGAATGGCTGTATCCCTCATCATCCAAGACCGCTAGAGACCGCCCTGAATCTTAATCCGCCAAGATGGCTTGATCAATGAACATCCGTATCCTGCACAATTTTCCGCCAATCGGTATCATCCCCGCATTTCGGGCAAATTTTCAAACGCCCCTCATTGACCATTTTTTCCATCATCCTATTAACAGCTATGACCAGATTATTGTTCGAACCGCCGGCAACAACAAGGCCAAAGCTGTCAACAGCACCTTGCACATCAACATTGCTGACGAAGATCGAGGTGAGCGAGGTTGCAATCAGCATTTTGCCGATGATTCCAGCATTAAAAATATCGGTCTGGAGTATGTGACCATCCCATAGCGATACATTTGATGTGTCAGTTGTTTTGCATATGAGCTCAATGGTGACGGCATGATCTGATGTTACCAGCAAACCGGGTTTAAACTTCGACTGCTGGCCGAGAGTACAGGTTACTACTATATCGACACCCGCATCTGGCTTTCCGCCTGCCAGAACGACAACATTTTTGAACGCCGCTTTCAGACCGCTTGCCATGTGACTTGAGACCGCCTGACCGACCTCCCATCTGGCTAGCGGGACACTATGTGCGTAATCAAGAGTTTCCTGAGGAACAATCAATCCGGCTGTAAGGGGAACCGGAGTTTTCAATTTTGGATATACCGGGATATAGTCCGGCGTATTTATATGATAGCTTGTTGTACATCCAGCCGTCAGACATGCTGCTACAGCCAGCACACAAAACAGAAAAATGGCGTTTTGTTTCATGGTAGCCCCCCCGCAGAGACAGATTATTGTGATTTGTCGACGACATCAAACCGGTTAGTGCAGGCTCCTCGCTGGACACTGCTGCCCTCTCATTCATCCTTTGTTGCGGAACTGCAATCGTAGTCATCCAGTCGGAAGATGCTGTTCCAGACCAGATCGCACCTGACACACGAGCAGTGTTGTATGATAATTCCCTTGCTGGCAATCAGATGTCCAGGACTGATGTCTTTGGACTGACATTTCGGGCATCGTTCTCCGCCCTGCCGCACATAGGTTTCACGGGTCACATACTCCGGCTTGCCGGTGCCAGCGTCTTTCACAGCGACCGCACCAAGAGCCACCCCTTCCACGGCTGCTGCCGCTTCCGAGGCACTGGCCTCCTGGATCAGAACCTTGGACGGAGTGCCGTCACGATACTGCAGTTCAACCATGTACCCTTTGGCGGTCCTTTCGAACCGAATCCCGAAGGAGGTATCCTTGAGCACCCCCAGATTCAATTCGGTGCAGCGAAACTTCAGGGATTTTTCAGTTACTTTCACGGACTGTCTCCTTGCGTGTCGTAATTACAGATCGATGTGCGAACAGCGCATAAACTCTGCGAAATTCCAATCCAAGGAATTCCAGTCCCTCCAAAACCCTGGATACTTCGGGGTATGATGATACATGAGAACCCCACAATGTGTGGCAAAAAAGCGGCAGGGCATATACATTTTCTTGGTTGATAGTTGTGCGATTAAGACCGGATTGATTGACAGCACAGGCAGTTCAGGGTATTACACACTATACAAAAATAGCCTGATTATGCGCTACTCTTTTCGCACAATCCATCTCCAGGGGATGATGTATCTGCTACGGTGCACAATCGGCGCTGATCAGAAAAACTGATAAGGATAGAATGCAAACGACCAATGAATCCTGATATCCATAGTGAAAAAATACTGATTCTCGACTTCGGTTCCCAGTACACCCAACTGATTGCCCGCCGGGTGCGGGAAGCACACGTCTACTGTGAATTGCACCCGTTCGACATGGATCTGGATGCCATCAAAGCCTTCAGGCCCTGCGGCATCATCCTGTCGGGAGGTCCACAGTCGGTATACGAGGACGGGGCGCCGGCCGTCGAGGAAGCGCTGTTCGACCTGGGCATACCGGTGCTCGGCATCTGTTACGGAATGCAGCTGATGAGCCGCCATTTCGGCGGCGAGGTGGTGCCGGCCGGGAAGCGTGAGTTCGGCCACGCCGACCTGCTGGCAACGGGAACACCCGGCCCGCTGTTCGATGATTTTTTTATCGAAGGAAAATCATCCGTCTGGATGAGCCATGGCGACCATGTTTCCAGGGTACCGGCTTGTTTCGAAGTGGTTGCCGGAACCGCTAATGCGCCGGTCTGCGCCATACAGGATAGCTCCCGCAAATTGTACGGGGTGCAGTTCCATCCTGAAGTCAACCATACACCGCGCGGTGAAGTGCTGCTCACCACGTTTGTCCGTTCGGTCTGCGGATGCAGCGGGAAGTGGACACCGGGACAGATTATCGAGGATGCTGTTGCCCGCATCAGGAACCAGGTTGGCACCGACCGTGTCATCCTCGGCCTTTCAGGCGGTGTTGACTCTTCCGTTGCCGCAGCCCTGATCCATCGCGCCATCGGCGACCAGCTAACCTGCGTATTCGTTGATAACGGCCTTCTGCGCCTGGCTGAAGGTGATCAGGTCATGGCCACATTTACCCAGAATCTGGGGGTCAAGGTCATCCGCGTCGATGCCGAAGATCGCTTTCTGAAAGCCCTGGCGGGCGAACATGACCCGGAAAAGAAACGCAAGATTATCGGCGGCCTGTTCGTCGATATTTTTGAAGAGGAATCAAAGACCATCAGCGATGCAAACTGGCTTGCCCAGGGAACGATCTACCCGGATGTGATCGAATCGGCCGGTGCCAAGACCGGTAAAGCCCATACCATAAAGAGTCACCACAATGTTGGCGGGCTGCCCGACTACATGAAGCTGAAACTGCTGGAGCCGCTCAGGGAACTGTTCAAGGACGAGGTACGGGCCATCGGCGAGGAACTTGGACTCCCGCATCAGATGGTCTGGCGCCACCCGTTTCCCGGGCCCGGATTAGGGGTGCGCATCCTGGGAGAAGTGAAGAAGGAATATGCCGACATCCTGCGACGTGCCGATGCTATCTATATTGAGGAACTGTACGCATCCGGCCACTACCATAAGATCAGCCAGGCCTTTGCCGTGTTTCTGCCGGTGAAAAGCGTCGGCGTCATGGGTGACGGCCGTACCTACGAATATGTCGTCGCCCTTCGTGCAGTCGAGACAAAAGACTTCATGACCGCCGGATGGTACCAGCTCCCGTACGAGGATCTGGCCCGGATCAGCAGCCGGATCATCAATGAGGTCAAGGGTATTAACCGGGTCGTGTATGATATTTCCAGCAAGCCACCGGCAACAATCGAGTGGGAATGACGCAGGTGTTCGCCTGTCGGCACTTCCTGTGACAGCATATCACTCTGGGTCAGGAGGATACTTCATGAAACGGCTGGCTATTGCTGTTTTCGCGTTTTTCATCTCTGTTCCTGCCGCACACGCAAAAACCCTCCTGCTTGAAGGGCGCCTTGACAGTTCAATTGCCATGCGCCAGCAGATGGAATTTGCCGTCGACAAAGGGACGGTACAGACGTTTACCTTTAAGTTCGCCCTGCCGGCCGATTTTTCGAGCACAAGCGTCAGCCAGAATGTGGAAGCATTAAGCGCAAAGTTTTCCCCCCAGCCTTCCAGCTCAACCATTGAAAAGGATCAGTTCGGCAACAGCTTTCAGAAAGCGGTCTGGAACAACCTGGACAGCGATATCAGGGTCAGCCTGAACTATACTGCCAACATCCGCTCCGAACTGTCAGCCATGGAAAGCCGGACACCGTTCCCGATCGGCAAGATTACAGGGGCTGAAGCGCTTTATCTCAAGCCGACCGAGATGGTTCAGTCCGACTCGGATCAAATCAGGGAGCTTGCCAGACAGCTGACCGCAGGAGCAAAGAGCGAATATGAGGCGGTCAGCGCCATTACCAACCATGTTGCCGATCTGATCAAATACACCTTTAATCCTCCCAAATATGATGCCCTCTATACCCTTGAGACCAAAAGCGGCAACTGCCAGAATTTTGCCCATCTGAACATCGCCCTCTTGCGGAGCCTTGGTATTCCGGCCCGTATTGTTGGCGGTATTACCCTTAAGGATTCTTGGAAAGTGCCGATTGACAACCGCAACTCCATCGTCCAGAGCATGGGACAGGGGGGGCATGCTTGGATGGAAATCTATTTTCCCGATCTTGGCTGGCTGCCCTATGATCCGCAACAGACCAGGCAGTTCACATCATCGCGCCACATTAAACAAACCCACGGGCTCGATTCCCGTGATATCAACGACACCTGGCGCGGCGCTCCCTACCTGCCGCGCTATTCGGAGATGATCGAGGGTAACTTCAAATCCGATGACATCAAGCTGACGGTGAAAAGCACAAAAAGTGATCCCCGCCCTTACATCATCAGCAACCTGGTTTCCGTAAAAGCGGCTGCCGCACCTTCCGACAGCGTTGAAGCGCCGGCTACCTCCAGACACAAACCGGACATTACCGCAAAGGCAAAACCGGCAAAACCCCAGGAACAGCCGCCGGCAAAGCCGCCCAAACGACCGGAGCCCAAACAGGAGCCCTCCCCCGACAAGCCAGCTAAACCTTCCGCGGAACCTGCGGATGCTACTGATGAAGATCGCGCGCCTGCGGCCTATGATGATTCAGACATTTCGATCGGTCCGGCAAAAAAACCGGCCCGTCCAAAAGCGAAGCCTGCTCAGCCAACCGTTAAAAAACCGGTTAAACCGGCTGAACCGAAAGCCGATACCTCCA
>DCNF01000042.1:13444-13991 GCA_002322035.1 Geobacter sp. UBA1603 | reverse complement strand
CCCCGCCATGAGATCAAGCCAGCCAAACCACTGAAACCGGCCCCCGGCTCGCCGGTCGTCTTCGGCAACACAGAGTTCCCCAACCTGGTCGACAATTTCAGCGTCAAGGGTGATACCGGCACCAGAATCCTGGACAAGGAAACCTCGGAATATGTCACGTCCCAGTACATCTACGCCCAGGCCTTTACCGTCAAAGACGGCATCAGTCTCGAAAAGGTTTCGCTGGCAATGCGCAAATTCGGAGGAGACGGTTCGGTTTATATTGATCTGGTCAGGGACTCCGGCGGCAAGCCGAATATTCTGGACGGCATGCGCTCCAACCTGGTTTCGCTGGAAAAAGTTACCCGTAAACCAGGATACTACTGGGTTGATTTTACCTTTCCCCGTGATTCCCACAGCAGGCTCGTGCCGGGCAAGTACTGGATCGTGCTGCGCGCCTCCGGGGAGGCAATCATGAACTGGTTCTACATCCCCGGAAAACCCTACAGCGAGAGTGATGATACACGCTCCACTGCCAAAGGGTTCCAGTGGGAGGACATTCTGAATT
>DCNF01000042.1:13158-13406 GCA_002322035.1 Geobacter sp. UBA1603 | reverse complement strand
CGACTTCGTGTTCAAGGTAAGCGGAAAAGCCATCTGAACTGAAGACACGCAGGGAGGAACTGAATGGAAGCTGTCAAGCAACGTTATGTGGATGATGTGGTCAAGGGATTTATAACATGGAGCCTGATCTGGGGGACCGTGTCCGTACTGGTGGGGATTTTGATCTCCCTGCAGCTGGCCTGGCCACAGTTGAACATCCCACCCTATCTGACCTATGGCCGATTGCGCCCGATCCATACCAATGCCGG
>DCNF01000042.1:4523-12950 GCA_002322035.1 Geobacter sp. UBA1603 | reverse complement strand
GAGTACGCCGAGCTCGAATGGCCACTGGCGATAGTGGTGGCAGTCATCTGGGTCATGTTCTCGGTCAATGTGTTCATGACGATCCTCAAACGCAAAGAAGAGCAGATGTACATTTCGCTCTGGTATATCATGGCGGCTCTGGTCGGCGTAACTGTGCTCTATGTGATTAACAATCTGGGAATGCCGCTCAATCTGTTCAAATCCTATCCGGCATTTTCCGGGACCGCAGATGCCAATGTACAGTGGTGGTACGGGCACAATGCAGTGGCCATGGTGCTGACCGCACCGCCACTGGCAGTCTTCTATTACTACCTGCCCAAGGTGACCGGAAATCCAATCTACAGCCATCGCATGGGCATCATCGCCTTCTGGTCGCTGATTTTCATGTACCTCTGGACCGGAGCCCATCACCTGCTCTGGACGCCGGTGCCGGACTGGATCCAGACCCTGGCCATGGCCTTTTCGATCATGCTGATCGCTCCTTCATGGGGAGCGGTGTTTAACGGTTACCTGACCATGAACGGTCAGTGGGAACAACTCAAGACCAATTACCTGGTTAAATTTCTGATCATCGGCATTACGTTCTACGGGCTACAGACCCTTCAGGGGCCGATGCAGTCGGTGAGAACTTTTTCAGCCTTTATCCATTACACTGACTGGGTGCCGGGGCATGTACACATGGGAACCCTCGGCTGGGTATCGATGATCCTCTTTGCTGCGATCTATTACACCATACCGACCATGCTCGGCACGGAAATCTACAGCAGAAAGCTGGCTGACATCCATTTTTGGCTGGTTCTGGTCGGGCAGTTACTCTACTCCATTACCATGTGGATAGCAGGGGTTCAACAGGGCGGGATGCTGCTGGCAACAACCGCTGACGGCAGCTTTCAGTACAGTTTCATGGAGACCCTGGTTGCAATCATGCCCTATTACAAACTGCGTGCGCTGAGTGGATTCATCTACCTGGCCGGTCTTCTTGTGTTTGTCTACAATATCTGGAAAACCTGTACATCGGCACCATCGTCACTGACCGATGCTGCTGAACACCAGGCTTGAATCATCCAACAGACTGCGAGGAAACGATCATATGCTGGAGAAAAATCCTGTAATATTTATCATATTGGCATTTGTGGTCATAATGATCGGCACAACCGTTACCATGATCGCCCCGTTTAAATGGATCAATTCCGAGGCCGATCGGATCGCCGAGGTAAAGCCCTATACCCCGCTGCAGCTTGAAGGGCGTGACATCTATATGCGCGAAGGGTGCAACAACTGCCACTCCCAGACTGTCCGCACCCTGGCGGCAGACATCGAGCGCTATGGCTACGGCGGCGGCAATTCCAAATCAGGCGAGTTTGTCTACGACCGGCCGCACCTGTGGGGCTCGCGCCGCACCGGGCCGGACCTGGCCCGCATCGGCCTCAAGTATCCTGACCCAAAAGGCGCCTGGCACCGCAAACATATGGAAAATCCCCAGGCTGTTGTTCCGGCTTCAAACATGCCGGCTTATGCATTTCTGAACCGTCCGCTTGACACCAGTTACTCGGAACGCAAGATGAAACTGCTGAAATTTCCCTATACTCCGGCCGATCTCAATGAACTGAAGGGAAAAACGGAAATGGACGCCATCATAGCCTACATGGTCAAACTGGGCACTGATGTCCCCGTCAAAAAAACTGGCGCCCCGAAAATGGCCCTACCAGCGGCAGAGAACCCGTTCAAAAGCCTGGGAGCAATAAAGACAGAAGCAATCGTCCTTTACAACAAAGACTGCGCCTCCTGTCATGGCGACAAGCGGCAGGGAAGCGTCGGCCCTGCCCTGCGAGGATCGGCCCGCACTGAAGCAGACCTCTTTGCAATCATTGCGAAGGGGGTCGAGGCCAACGGGATGCCGGCTTTCGGCACGGCACTTGATGAAAAAGCCATCTGGAAGCTGGTGACCCTGATCAAGCAGGGCAAGGATGAGTAAGCCGCTTCTGTTGTTATTGGCAACCCTGGCCATGTTCGGCCTGCTGCTGGCAATAGCAGGATATATCTTCAGCAGAAAACACCGTGACCGAATCGAAACTCCGAAGTATCGCATGATGGATGACGACTGAATACGCCACAAGGAGCACTGAGACATGTCAGAACATCAGGATTATGATGGAATCCGTTACCGGGACGAGCAGAAATCTCCGACTGTTTTTCGAGGCCTTTTGGGAATACTGGTCGTATGGGGAGTGCTCTTCATGGGTTACTATCTTTTCAGCGGATGGAGCTCCCAGGGCGAGGCCGATTCGGCCCGCAAGGCCCGCGACGAGCGCAAGCAGGCCGCCCATCAGAAAGCCGAGGCCACGGCAACCTACAAACCTTCCGGAGATAAGATCCAGGCCTATATCGCAGCCGGGAAACAGCTTTATGCGGCCAACTGTGCCGCCTGCCACGGTGAGAACGCCAAGGGAAGCGTCGGGCCAGACCTGTCGATTTCAGCCTACAAATACGGAAAAGGACGCACCGACATCACTAAAAGCATTGCCGAAGGGCGCCCCAACGGGATGCCCGGCTTCAGCGCTCAGCTGAATCACGAACAGATCGAAAGCATTGTTGAATATCTGCTTACGGTAAAATAGCGCACAGCACATTTATTGCTCTGGAGGATCATCCGTGGCTTCAATTTCGTTCGAAGAAATAATGTTTACGATCATGTCGGCAACCCAGGACACCTTTAAAAGCTACATGAACATAGAGCTTCTGGCGGGCAAGGTCGAAAAAAGGGTGGATCCGGTTGATTCCGACGTAACCGGAATTGTCGGGGTAGCCGGTGACCGGGTCGGCTATATCATTTTCGCCACTGATCGGCGTTCGGCGCAGTGTGTTGCCAAAGAACTCCTGATGATTGATGAGGCAGATGAAGAGTCGATTCGTGATGCGGTCGGCGAGCTGGCCAACAATATCGCCGGCGTATTCAAGACCCGTTACCACGAGCAGTACGGCAGCGTTGCGCTCGGCCTGCCGCTGATCGTTTCCGGGCAGCTGCGAGCGGTTTCGGAACCGCCGGAAGCTGATGAAAACAGCAGCATCAATGTGCAGTGCAAAGGTGTGACCATACCGTTTACCACCGCTGATGGTGAAATCACCATTAAAGTCATGGTCTATATGTAGCGCCCCCTCCCACCTGTGATCTCCCTGCGTGTCCACTGTTTTATTGTCTGGCTCGTAGCACTCGCTGTCATACTCACCGGCTGCGCTGGTGCCCCTGGGGGCCCCAGCTGGCGTGACGATGCCGCCAGCCGCTTCGCGACAGCCATTGCCGCAGGAGTGGAAACATTCGCTCCGGACGAAACCGACAGCATCCGCCAGACGATTGCACTCGGCGATCGTTACTCTGCCGCACATCTGCCGGAGGACGCCGAACCGCTTTATCAGCTGGCCAGTCAGAAAAGCCGGCTGCTTTACCGCCACCTGCTCGCTAGTACAATCAGGGATGGCTCGGTCTTGACTGTCGAGCCATCCCCGGATATGCCCCCAGAAATGGTCATCATTTCCCGTGATACGGTCAGCGTCAGCCAGCTGATTGAACAACCGGGGCCGCACACTCCCCCCTCCCCTGCTCCGTCGCCCACCCATCAGGATGCGAGCGGGCCGGAGACCCCATCCGCTTCACCACCCGATCAAGCCGGAAAACGGCCTGACCAGCCAGAAAAATCTGCCACCAAAAAGACCGCCAAAAAAGCTTTGCCGACCCCACAGCCCCTGCATCAGGCCGGATCAATTCCTGCACGGGAAATAGGCCGGATCACCATCTATCTTACCTTTGATGACGGTCCTTCCCGCTTGACACTGCCGATCGCCGATTACCTGGCTTCACAGGGTGTCAAAGCAACATTCTTCGCCCTGGGAAGCAATATCCCCGGCCATGAAAAAACACTTTCAAAAACCATCGCCCTCGGGCATCGGGTCGGCAATCACACCCTTTCACACAACCTGCTCAAGCTGAAAAATTCCTTTGAGAGCGAGCACAGCGAGGTCGCCCGGACTGCCGCCATGCTTGACCGCCTGGGCGGCGACGGCAAACTGGTGCGAATCCCCTACGGCGCTTCCGACAGGGCGCTTGTAAGCCGTGTAGCGGCTGAAGGAGGCCAGGTTATTGACTGGGATATTAACAGCAACGATTCAACCAGACGCGGGGCAAAAGATGCCGGCTACATCGAGCAGACGGTACTCGGCAGCCTGCAGCGCAGCGGCAAACGCCACATTGTCATGCTTTTTCATGACGGGGCCGGACACGAGACGACCCTGAAAGCGCTCCGGTCGCTGATCCCGAAGCTGAAGCAGCAGGGATACCACTTCGGGGTCTTGAGCCGTTCAGAAACGGTCGCCGCACGGGTGAGGCCCAATGCCGGCCGCTAAACTCAAGGACGTGTTTGAACAGTATCGATTGCTGTTGAAGGAAATTGACAGCTGGTTTTCAGGCTGCCTGCAGCGCCATTCCGGCAGAATTTCCTGCCGCTCCGGCTGTTCTGCCTGCTGTCGGGGCTTATTTGACATCACCCTGCTTGATGCGCTCTACCTGAAGGAAGGATTGACCGGCCTTGACCCGGCACAGGCAGACGAAGTCTGCTCCAGGTCGGTTAAATGCCTGCGGGAAGCATCGACCAGACATCCGGGATTTGCCTCTCCCTGGCTGCTGAATCACCTGCCGGAAGAACAGTGGGACCTGATCATGCCGGAGGATGATGAGACACCCTGTGTGCTGCTTGGTGCAGACGGCCGCTGCCTTGTCTACGAATATCGCCCCATGACCTGCCGCCTGAACGGAATTCCCCTGATCGACACCAGTGGTGAAGAGCTGTTCGACGACTGGTGTACGCTCAATTTCACCGACATCGACCCATCAACGCTTAAAGATCTGCGCCACCCCTTCAATCAGCTTTTTGCCCAGGAACTACTGCTGTTCCGGGAACTGATCAAACGGCTGACCGGCCAGCCTCGCAACGAGTGTGACACAGTGATTCCGGGAGCTGTACTGCTTGATCTGGAAAGGATTATCCCGATACTTAAGTAAAAAAAAGCCCGGCAGGTTTCTGCCGGGCTCTGGCTGGCGCCTACGAGGCAGCCTTGACCATCAGATCACTGACCAGCTTCGTAAAACGGAGCGGATCCTTAATCGGCGAACCTTCGGTCAGGAGCGCCTGGTCGAAGAGCAGGTCGGCATAATCCTTGAGGACTGCCGCTTCCTTGTCATGGGAGAAGATCGATGACATGGACTTGAGCAGCGGATGTGCAGGGTTCAACTCCAGAATACGTTTGGATTCAGGAACGCTCTGGTTCAGCGCTTTCATGATCCGCTCCATATTGGCATTCATGCCGAATTCCTCGGCCACCAGGCAGCAGGCGCTCTCGGTCAGGCGGTTGGAGAAACGCACCTCTTTGACCTTATCCTTCAGATGGTCACCGATAAAGCCGATCAGGTCGCCGAACTCCTTTTTGGCCTCCTCCCGCTTCTGCTCCTTTTCCTTCTTCTCATCGTCGCTGTCCAGATCAATATCGCCCCGGTCGGCGGCTTTCAGCTGTTTTTCCTCATACTCATGCAGCGACTGGACGACCCACTCATCCACCGGGTCGGTCATGAACAGCACCTCGTAACCTTTGGCGCGGAAGGCCTCCAGATGTGGCGACTGCTCGAGCGCTTCGCGGCTGGTACCGGTGATATAGTAGATCTCCTTCTGTCCCTCGGGCATCCGCTCCACGTACTGCTTGAGGGTGACGTAGGCCCCGGCTTCGGTGGCTGTGCTTTCGAACAGCACCAACTCCTGCAGTTTCTCCTTGTTGGCGTAATCGAAATGCAGCCCTTCCTTGATCACCTGACCGAACTCTTTCCAGAACGTCACGTAATCATCAAAGGATTTCTCCTTAACCTCTGATAAAGTCGAAAGAACTTTGCCAACGATGCTTTTCTGGATCCGTTTGATCTGGACATCTTCCTGCAGGATTTCACGGGAAACGTTGAGCGGCAGGTCGCTGGAATCGACCACTCCTTTAACGAAGCGCAGGTAGTCGGGGATCAACTCCTCGCACTTGTCGGTGATGAATACCCGTTTGACATAGAGCTGCAGCCCCTTCTTGCGGTCGCCCATGAAGAGATCGAAGGGCTTTTTTGACGGCAGGTAGAGCAGTGCCTTGAATTCGCTGGTCCCCTCGGCTGAAAAATGGATTGTCCTGAACGGATTTTCATAATCATGGGAAACGTGCTTGTAGAACTCGGTGTACTCCTCTTCGGTCACCTCGCTCTTGGGGCGGGCCCAGATGGCCTTCATGGAATTAAGAGTTTGCTCCTCGGTCTTCTCGATCTCGCCGGCCCCCTCGATCTCCTCGCCGTTAACTCCCTTCGGCTTCTCGGTGCGGGTGATGTCCATCACCACCGGATACTGGATGTAGTCGGAGTATTTCTTGACGATGGAGCGGATTTTCCATTCGTCGAGATAGGATTTGAACTCCTCTTTCAGGTGCAGGGTGATCTCGGTACCGCGATCATTGCGGTGTATATCCTCGATGGTATAACTGCCATCGCCGGTAGACTCCCATCTGCAGCCGGAGGCCCCATCGGTCCCGCCTTTTCTCGTCTCAAGCGTGACCCTGTCGGCCACCATGAATGAAGCATAAAAACCGACTCCGAACTGCCCGATCAGCTCCGGGTTATCGGTGGACGCCTTATCTTTCAGGGCCTGCATGAATGCCTTGGTGCCGGAACGGGCGATGGTGCCGATGTTCTCTTCAACCTCTGTGGCGGTCATGCCGATGCCGTTGTCGCGGATCGTCAGGGTTCCGGCCTCCTTGTCCGGAATCAGCTTTATTTTCCAATCACTGTTCCCTTCAAGCAGCTTCTCGTCTGAATGCGATTCGAAGCGGGCTTTATCAATGGCGTCTGAAGCATTTGAGATCAGCTCGCGCAGAAAAATGTCGCGGTTTGAGTAGAGGGAATGGATGACCAGGTCGAGAAGCTGGGTTACCTCGGTCTGGAACTGTTTTGTGGTTTTGGACATACGTATGCTTTCTCCTTTGCGGGATGGGATTACAACTTTGAACATAATAACTGAAGAGTCTATTTTCAAGGGGAATGGCAATGTGCCGTTAAATTTTACGCATAAAAAACTTGCGGTAATTGTCTGTTTGTACAAACATACATCACAAATTTACTCACTCTTTCGAGAGGACAAAACATAATGAAGCATTTATCCCAAACTATGAAGGCCCTCTCCGACCCGATTCGCTTGCGTATCATTCTGCTCTTACAGAGTGAAGGGGAATTATGCGTCTGTGATCTAATGGCAGTGCTGGGGCTTCCCCAATCAACCGTGTCACGCCATTTGGCGTATCTCAAGCGAACCTGCTGGGTTGACATACGTCGTCAAGGAGTCTGGATGTATTACCAACTTAGCCGGGAAAGCTGTGACATCTGCAAAGAAATGCTTGCTACCCTTAAACGGCATGCCACTGACCTTCCTGAAGCGGCAGCTGATCGTTCGGCTCTGGAAGCATTTTTAAAAGAGAAAACGACGGGATGCGTCTAACGCATCTACTTCTGTAGCAGCCAACCGTGTATTGCGTAAAATGTGATTGACTTATATCTGCTTAAGCGGATATATTGGAATCATGAAAAAACGTGTCCTCTTTCTCTGTACCCACAACTCCTGTAGATCCCAGATGGCCGAAGGGTTGATCAACCACTACCTCGATGGCCGATTCGAAGCATTCTCCGCCGGCACCGAAGCAACCAGGGTCAATCCTCTGGCTATGCAGGTTCTGGCGGAACTGGGTATCGATATCTCCCATCACTCTTCTAAAACCATCGACCAATTTGCCGGTCAGCAGTTCGATTACGTCATCACCCTGTGCGACTCTGCCAACGAGCAGTGTCCTCTGTTCTTCGGCGGGGTGAGGCGGGTGCACATCGGTTTTGATGACCCGTCCCGACTTCCTGGCACTGCCGAAGAGGTGCTGCCCGAGTTCCGCCGGGTACGCGACGAAATCCTGAGAAGACTCACCGAGTATCTTAAAGGAGCAGAAGATGAGTGAACATCTTTCCCGTAAGCTGTCTTTTCTCGACCGCTGGCTGACCCTGTGGATCTTTGCCGCCATGGCGCTCGGTGTTGGCCTTGGTTATTGTGTTCCCGGCGTGGAATCATTCATCAATCGCTTCCAGGTCGGCACCACCAACATCCCGATTGCCATCGGCCTGATTGTCATGATGTATCCACCCTTTGCCAAGGTGAAGTACGAGGATATGCCGGAGGTTTTTCAGAACAAGAAGATTCTCGGATTGTCGCTGATACAGAACTGGCTGATCGGGCCGGTGCTGATGTTCGTGCTGGCCGCCCTGCTCCTGCCGGATAAGCCGGACTATCTGGTGGGGCTGATCATGATCGGCCTGGCCCGCTG
>DCNF01000042.1:481-4493 GCA_002322035.1 Geobacter sp. UBA1603 | reverse complement strand
CTGGCCCGCTGCATCGCCATGGTGATCGTCTGGAACGAACTGGCAAAAGGGAATACGGAGTACGCCGCCGGACTGGTGGCTTTCAACAGCATTTTTCAGGTGCTTTTTTACAGCTTCTATGCCTGGTTTTTCATAACCGTCCTGCCGCCGCTTGTCGGCTTGAAGGGGATGGAGGTTAACGTCAGTATCGGCCAGATTGCCGAAAGCACTTTCATCTATCTGGGCATTCCCTGTATCGCCGGGGCGCTGACTCGCCTGATAGGCGTCAAGGCTATGGGCAAGGAGCGCTATCACCGCGACGTGGTGCCGAGGATCGGGCCGCTGACCCTGATTGCTCTTCTCTTCACCATCGTGGTTATGTTCAGCCTCAAGGGCAACCTGATCGTGCAGCTACCCTTCGACGTGGTGCGGATCGCCATCCCGCTCGGCATCTATTTCATCGTCATGTTTCTGGTCTCCTTCTGGATGGGGAAACGGCTCGGTGCGGACTACAGCAAAACAACCACACTTGCCTTTACCGCTGCCAGCAACAACTTCGAGCTTGCCATCGCCGTGGCGGTGGCTGTGTTCGGCCTCAATTCCGGGGCCGCCTTTGCCGCGGTCATCGGCCCGCTGGTGGAGGTGCCGGTGATGATCGGTCTGGTCAATGTGGCGTTCTGGTTCCAGCGGCGCTGGTTCACCGGGCAGGCCTGAGGAGCTTCCAATGACATCATTGTGGGAAAATCCGCCGAAAAACCTCTTTTTTACCGGCAAAGGCGGTGTCGGCAAAACCACTACTTCTGCTGCTGTCAGGATTCAGGAAACACTGCGTCAGATCCAGAAACAGGCGCCGGAAATACAGGTGCAGCGCTACGGCCTTTCCACTGCCCCGCAGGCATTTGTCGCAAACGCTTCGGTAGCCGAAGTGCTGAAGAGTGAGGAGCCGGAATGCCTGCCGCTTGCCTATGTTGACGGAGTACTCGTCTGCAAGGGACGGTATCCGACCGACGAACAGATTCAGCAGGCCGCTAAACTGGCCGGTTTTGATCTGGTCCTGGGGGAAAAGAAGAAGTCATCGTTTGGCTGTAAATCAGGTTGTTGCTGAGTCTCTTTCAACACGTCAAGAGGACATATCCCCATATACGTGTTACGGCAATACCTCACGAATCTTATTCAGAAGCGTGGAAGGACTGATCGGTTTGGAAAGATAATTTTTGTTATCAATGGTTCCCTGTGTTGTCAAAAGGTCAGCAGGGTATCCGCTCATGTAGATCACCGGGATTCCTGGAATGATAGAACTGATTTTTTCATAGACCTCACGGCCGTTGCCCTGAGGCATGATTACGTCAGTCAGAATTAGATCGATTACGTTTTTATGTGCCATAAAAGTTTCAATTGCCTCAGCTCCGTTAGAAGCTGAATACACAGTGTATCCATTATCCACAAGAAGTTCCCTGATCATTTCAAGAATAGCAGCATCATCCTCCGCCACGAGAATGTTTTCACATCCTCTCGACAGAACCTCACTAACATTTTCCGGTGCTTCTCTAATTACGTCATCTGTCAACGGGAGATACATTTTGAAAGCGGTCCCTTTTCCGACTTCACTGTACACGTTTATGAACCCATTATGCTTCTTGATGATCCCATAGACCATTGAAAGACCGAGACCAGTACCTTTCCCAACCTCTTTAGTTGTGAAGAACGGGTCGAAGATTCTGTTCTGAATTTCCGGTGAGATTCCACTTCCTGTGTCTGTCACACTGATCAGTCCATATCTTCCTTGTGTATCTATGTTGTGTATGCCGATGGTCTGATCATCAATTACAATTTCCTGCATAGATATGAGCAGTTTGCCACCATGAGGCATTGCATCACGAGCATTGACCGCCAGATTGATGATCACCTGTTCAATTTGGCCTCTATCAGCACTTGCATACAGCGGGTTAAGCGGTAAATCAACCCGGCAATCTATATGTTCACCAATCAGGCGTGATAAACTCTTTTGAAGTTCATGGATTACATTATTCAGGTGGACCGTCTTGAGTTCCAACGTCTGCTTGCGACTGAATGCGAGCAGTTGAGAAGTCATCTCTGAAGCACGTCGGGATGAGGCAAGTATCTGATTAAGCATGTTTTGTGCTTTTGGGTCATCTATTACATGCTTATGCAGCATGGTCCCGTAACCTTCAATGACGGTTAGAATATTATTGAAGTCATGGGCCACCCCGCCTGCAAGAGTTCCAATGGCCTCCATTTTTTGTGACTGAATCAGCTGCTCTTCGAGAAGTTTGTGTTCGGTAACATCTTTGGCCATGCTTATCACGACTCGACGACCATCCGGAAGATCCCCAATTGGAGATGTACTGAAGTCCCAGACTCGAATGCCGCCATCTTTTGTCGTGATACGGTATTCACCTTCATCACTGCGGGATGTTAAATTAAACAGTTCCCGAATTTCATTCTGAACATTTTCCGCTTCGTTGCCATAGGCTTTGCGAGTCCAATCGATTATCGTTGGAATATCTTCATGACTGTATCCGGTTATCTCTGTCCAGGATTTGCTGATGAGAATGACTTCACCATCTTCTGCCGAGAGCATTGTTGGGTAGGGAGAGCTGAGTACCGCATTCCGTAACCGTGCCTCACTGTCGATCAGTGACTTTTCAGTCAGCTCTCTGGTGGCTCTATCTTCAGAGAGGGCTTGGGCCATTGTGTCAAAAGTACGTCCCAGTTCACCCAACTCACCGCCGGTAACCTTGGCCGCCACCCGGACATCAAGATCTCCCTTGGTAAGGCTTCGTGATGCATCCTGTAGTGTGTCTATTTTATCAATAAGGTATTTTTTGCTGAAATAGTATGCGCATCCAAGCATGATAAGCATCATGTTGGTTAAAACTAAAATATTAATTATTACATCACGGTCTGCTTGCTCCATTGCCTTATTATGGTCGATTGCAGCACGTACATACATGTATGGCGATTGTTCATGGGATAGTTTTAGTTTTTGATATGATATTATTCGATACGTTCCTATATTTCCAACTGCATCGAATGTTCCGTGATCGCCGTTTTCTGTCATTCGCTTGAAGAGTTCGGCACGATCCTGTTTACCAATAAGCTCTGGGTGAAGAGCGTTGTATAAGATCGTGCCTTTATGATCAACGAGGAGAATGGTTGTATCATCGCCGAATTTTAGACTTTTCAGCATCCGCTTGAAATTATCGAGATCAAGTGCAGCTATCGCAACTCCAATGATCTGTCCCGATTCATCCTTCATTGGAAGTGCAAACGCAAATATCGGCTTCTTTATCAGTTTCCCCATCGAATATTCACTTGATGAAAACATTCCGGTCGATAGGGCATTTTTTACATGGCGTCGTTCCGCGTATGAAACCGATTCTTTGAATGGAAGTGCCGAAGCCCACAATGTGCCTTTCTTGTCCAGCATCAGCAGGTTTGAATAATTGGGGTTCTGCTTGACGATGTCAGCAAGAAGATGGTTTACCGCTTGTGAATTCTGCTGTTGAACTATTGAAATCTTGGAAAGGGTGTTGAGGAGTAGTTCCGTACTGGCAGCAAAACTGGACAGCTCTGAACTCACTTGATTGACAAGTTGCCGGGTATGGTACTTTGTTTCGTTTTCCTGATATCCCCGTTGCTTAAGCGAAGAATAGATGATGATCCCTATCGGTCCGATCATCATAATAATAGACAGGATGATAAGATGCGCCCGAATTGATAGAGAAAGGATTTGTTTCATTATGTTTTTTCCTGATTAGCGTTATTCTTCCGCTGTTCGAACGCAACCACTTCATTGGCCCTTTCTTTGATACAACAATAATAAAGGTACAACATAATCGAAATTTATAGTTATGGCCAGCCAATATCTGCACAAGCGGCTGTGAACCAGACAGCCGCAGAAGCTACATCGATTTCAATGCCTACAATAAAGGCCAGCAGGACGGTCACAATGTGGGTATCAACAAAGGCCCCCATACACCCACCCTCAGATAAACCCCACCACTCACTA
>DCNF01000042.1:0-353 GCA_002322035.1 Geobacter sp. UBA1603 | reverse complement strand
TATCGGCACGTTGATGCAATATCTTCCCAAAGCCGATAGAATAAGGATCCGCATGTACGGTGTAATAGAAATAGATGTCTGTTATCAGGGGATCACATTTGACGAACGACTGGCTTTGAGTCATGCCTTTGACAACGGGAACGAACTTTTGACGGAAGAAGATCAGGACGTTGAGAGTTCGTCTGTTGAAGGGGGTATCGAATGACAACGATTCGGAGAGGCATACCTTCAGCTCTTGAGCTGCAATATACTGAAATGAAGAAACAGGTGGCTGCAGAACGTAGCCTGGGACGATCGCGGACTATTGCAGCTGATGGCAGTTCAGATATGGCTGTTGATACTGTCACCCTCTC
>DCNF01000094.1:4785-4958 GCA_002322035.1 Geobacter sp. UBA1603 | reverse complement strand
CTGGAAGAGGTCGGGCGCCGCTTTGAGAAGAATATCTTTTTCCTGCCTCAGGTAATGCAGTCGGCAGACACCATGCAGACCGGCTTTGCGCGGCTCAAGCAGGAGATGAAAGGACAGGAGTTCGCCTCGCGTGGCAGGATCCTGATGGCTACCGTCGAAGGGGACATCCACGA
>DCNF01000094.1:0-4751 GCA_002322035.1 Geobacter sp. UBA1603 | reverse complement strand
TCCACGACATCGGCAAGAACATCGTCTGCACTCTGCTTGAGAATCACGGATTCGAGGTGTTCGACATCGGCAAGAACGTATCGGCGGCAACGATTCTTGCCAAGGCTCGCGAATTTGCGGTCGATGCCGTCGGCCTTTCGGCCCTGATGACCACCACCATGTCCGAGATGGAGCAGGTGATTAAAAAGCTTAAGGCTGCCGGGATCAGAACCTTTACCATGGTAGGGGGGGCGGTGGTGACCCAGGAGTATGCCGACCGGATCGGCGCCGACCTGTATGCCCGCGATGCCATGGAGGCGGTCGCCAAGGTGAAACGGCTCTTGGGGGTTGCGGACTGAATAAATCAGTCCGGGTCTGATTTAACCTGTTGCTATTGCTTATGCTTTTTGGTAACGTTGGAACAATCCGGTTATTTCGCGTAGTGGTGTCGCATGGTCCTGGGATTCAATCATAACCTCACCTACAAAGGTGAACTTTTTCATGTGCAGACCGAAGACAGCGGTGTGGCAAACCCACACATCATAACCCTGCTTTACAAGGGGGGGGTGATTCTCTGCTCCCAGAAAACCAGTTATTCCGATATCCTGCGTATGGACAACCTGGAGACTGTCGTCGAAGAGCTGATGAAAGAACAGCACAAGAACATGATGCGCCGCCTGAAATCGGGCGAGTTCGATGACAGGGCGTTCTCAATCAAGGCGACGCTGATTGAAAACTATGAAATCCCCTCGCCAGAGCCGGCCTCGGACCCGGTTGCCGACATCTTCGGCAGTGTGTCCGGTGGAAAATCAGGCGGCTCCGATCTCTCCCTCCTGTTTCAGGTTCCGGCAGCCGCTACGGCCGCCGCACCGGCGCAACCTCCTCCCAAGCCCGCTCCCAATAATGTTGTCAGCCTGGATGATGCGATCCTGACTTTTTTCGGTGCCAATGATAAAAAGCCTTGATCAGCAGGGATTTACCTACCTGACCGCCCTGATGGTGATCATGGTGACCGGCGTTATGCTGGGCGCCACCGGCCAGGCCTGGCAGACCATCATGAAGCGGGAGCGGGAGGAAGAGCTGCTTTTTCGCGGCCAGCAGTACCGTAATGCCATCGAACGCTGGTATAAGCCCCGTCCCGGCCAGCATGTGGCGACACCGCTGCGGGACCTGAAGGACCTGCTGCAGGACCCACGTTCGCTTACGACCGTTCGCTACCTGCGCAGACTTTACGAAGACCCGCTGACCGGCAAGGAGTGGACAGTCATCAGGGATCCCTCGCGGGGTATTAGCGGCGTGGCCAGTGCAAGCGCTGAAAAACCGTTTAAAACCGGTGGATTCCCGGAAGAACTGAAGGAGTTTGCCGGCAAGGAACGCTACAGTGAGTGGGTTTTCCTGTATAACCCGGGCGGCCCGGGTGCGAAGCCCGCTGCGTCGCCGTCAGCTGCGGTAAAAACCGGAAACAGCACGAGGTAACCGTCGTATCGTGTTCAAAAGCCTGACCACCCGCATAATCGTCACGACCATCTCCCTGCTTGCGGGCGGAATCTATCTGTACACCTTCTTCAACATGCGCCACCAGCAGAGTCTTTTGATCGAGTCGGCCCGCGAGAGCACCGAGCTTCTGCTGCACACGGTTGAAAACAGCATTTACAATACCATGCACCTGGGCAATGTTCAGGATGTCGGTTCGATCCTGGCCATGGTCGGGCAGCATAACCAGCTGGTCGGAGTGCGGATCTTCCACCCTCACGGCATGATCCTGCGCTCGTCCAATCCGAGCGAAGTCGGCCGCACGGTTGACAAAAGCGACTACCAGCTCTACCAGAGCGCCAAAAACTACGGCATGTTCAACCTCCCTCCCCATGGCGAGGTGCTGTCGATGGTCAAGCCGATCTACAACGAAGCCCCCTGTCATACCTGCCACGGCAGCAAGGCCCGGGTGATCGGCATCCTGAACGTCAACTACTCCCTGAACCGGACCCGCTTCCAGATGCTGGAGGCATCGCGGATTTTCATCGCATCATCGATCGCCATCACCGTCTTTCTGGCGCTCACCATTTCGCTGATCCTGTTCCGCTTTGTCAAGCGCCCCCTGGACTCGATCATTGACAGCATGTCCAAAGTCGAAAACGGTGAGCTGGACGTGCGGATGAAGGTTACCGGCCGTGATGAGATCGGCCGGCTGATTGTCAGCTTCAACTCGATGGTCGAACGGCTCGACGTGGCCAAGACCGAACTGGAACAGTATCACTTCCAGCAGCTGGAGCGGGCCGACCGGCTGGCGTCGATCGGGGAGATGGCGGCCGGCATTGCCCACGAAATCAAAAACCCGCTGGCCGGAATTTCGGCGGCCATCACCATTATCAAAGAGGACCTCCCTCCCGGGGACCCGCGCGAGGATATCCTCGGCGAGGTGCTGCAGCAGGTGCAGCGCCTGGACAAGACCCTGAACGACCTCTTGTTCTTCGGCAAACCGTCGCTTCCGGAGCTGGCCTGCATCGATATCCATGACGTGGTCGAGAAAACCCTTAAATTCGCCTCGCAGCACCGCGGTGTCGCGTCGATCGAAAGGCGGATCAGGCTCGATGCTCCATGTTCGACGGTGTATGCCGATGCCAAGCAGATGCAGCAGGTGTTTCTGAATATTTTCCTGAACGCCTTCCAGGCCATGGCGGGCGGCGGTACGCTGACGATCACCTCGTCGCTGGTCACGCGGGACGGCCAGGAATACGTTCGCATCGACATTGCCGACTCCGGGCCGGGGATGCCGCCCCAGATTCTGGAGAAGATCTTTACGCCGTTTTTTACCACCAAGGCCCAGGGAACCGGCCTTGGGTTGCCGATCTGCAGCAAGCTGGTCCATTTGCACAAGGGAGAATTCCGGGTTACCAGCCAGGAAGGGCAGGGCACGGTGTTCAGTGTCGAACTGCCGGCCTGTGGTCCGGAGCACTTTGAAGAAACGAGGGAACACCATGAAGCGTAACAAAATACTGGTCGTCGATGATGAACATCTGATCCGCTGGTCGCTGGAGCAGAACCTGAAAAAGCAGGGATACGAGGTGGTCACTGCCGGCAGCGGTGAAGATGCCCTGCGCCTGGCCCGGGAGGAACAGCCCGACCTGGTGCTGCTCGACATCCAGCTGCCCGGCATCAGCGGAATCGAAGTCCTGGAAAAGATCAAGGACTATGACGAAGAGATCATCGTCATCATGGTTACCGCCCACGGCGGCCTGGAGACCGCGGTCAACGCCATGCGCCTCGGTGCCCATGACTACGTCAGCAAGCCGTTCAATCTGGATGAACTATCGATCATTATCAAAAAGGCTCTGGAAACATCAGATCTCAAGCGCGAGGTTGCCCGCCTGCGGACCGAAACCAAGAAATCGGTCCCGCCCAACATTATCGGCGACAGCCGCCACATGAAATACCTGATGGAGGTGCTTGACAAGGTTGCCCGGAGTGAAGCCTCAACCGTTCTGGTCCAGGGGGAGTCCGGCACCGGCAAAGAGCTGGTGGCAAAATGGATTCATTACAGCTCGAACCGGGCCGAAAAGCCGTTCATTGCCATCAACTGCGCCGCCGTGCCGGCCACCCTGCTGGAAAGCGAGCTGTTCGGCCATGAGAAGGGCGCCTTCACCGATGCCAAGACAACCAAGAAAGGGTTGTTCGAGCTGGCTGACGGCGGCACGGTCTTTCTGGATGAAATCGGTGATATGGAGATGGGTATGCAGGCCAAGCTGCTCCGTTTCCTGGAAGACCGCTCGTTCCGCCGGATCGGTGGCGGCCGGGTATTCACGGTTGATGTGCGGATCATCTCGGCCACCAACAAGGACCTGCAGAAGTCGATCGAAGAGAAGACCTTCCGCAACGACCTCTACTACCGCCTGCAGGTCATTCCGATCTTCCTCCCCGCCCTGCGTGAACGCCGCGAGGATATCATCCCTCTGGCTACACATTTCATTGAGCACTACAACCGCGATTTCAATAAAAAGGTCCAGGGCATCGCCGGCATGGCCGAACGGATGCTTCTCGACTACAACTGGCCCGGCAATGTCCGCGAGCTGAAAAATGTCATCGAGCGGGCGATCATCCTCGGCAACGACGAGACCCTGCTGCTGGAACATCTGCCGCTGGAGATCGTTGCCAAGGCATCCCCCCAGGCCGGAGCGCCCATGTCAGGCTTCCGTCTCCCGCCCGAAGGGGTCGATATCGAGGAGGTCGAAAAAGAGCTGATCCGCCAGGCGCTGGAGATCAGTGAATGGAATCAGTCAAAAGCCGCCAAAAAGCTTAACCTCGGTATCGATGCCTTCCGTTACCGGATGAAGAAATTCGGGTATCTCAAGTAGGCAGGGGCGAACCCCTGATTAGTTTGTGTCCAAATCAAAGCGCCTGAAAATGATTGTCTGGTACTGTTTTTGCTTTACTTGGATAGAGCGAATACAGCCGACCTGCGCCGCACATTCGCTAAAATTGGGGTATCTCCAATAATTTCGGAGGCATAGAAATGAAATCCCGCCTGAAATATGCTGTCACGACCCTTGTGTGTGCCATTGGTATTCTCGCCATTTCGCTTGGTGGGGTCTCCTCTGCCGCTACCGCACCCACGGTGACGATCCTGAACCCGGTGTCAAAAGGGCTGCGTACTCCGGTGCGGGTGGCTGTTGACGCAGACGCGAACCTCTATGTGGCAGATAGCCGGTCTGGTGGTGTCAAGGTTGTCAATAAATACGGCCGGGTTGTTCAGCGGATTGTGACCGATGATATTCCCC
>DCNF01000043.1:80418-80721 GCA_002322035.1 Geobacter sp. UBA1603 | reverse complement strand
AGTTGATCCTGTGTCACGGACGCTTAAGCGGATGTCAGCAAAACCCCTAAAATAAGATTTTTAAATTACTGGGCCGTAGGTACTAATAGTGTGTGGAGAGAACTGTGGAAAGAATAGTATCTGTTATAGGGCTTGGTTATGTCGGGTTGCCAGTGGCAGTTGCCTTTGGGCTTAAGAGACAAACCATTGGATTTGATATCAACGCGTTACGCATAGCCGAGCTTAAGTCAGGCTTTGATCGGACAGGTGAAGTTACGGGTCAGGAGCTTCAATCGGCAGACATACTGTTCACAGACAGTATTA
>DCNF01000043.1:77906-80379 GCA_002322035.1 Geobacter sp. UBA1603 | reverse complement strand
GCTAAGGCAGGCTGATTTTCACATCGTTGCCGTGCCGACGCCGGTTGACGCTGCAAATCAGCCTGACCTTACACCGGTGCTCAAGGCATCAGAGACGGTAGGTAAGGCGCTGAAACGTGGTGACATTGTTGTATATGAATCCACCGTATATCCCGGGGTCACAGAGGATGAATGCGTCCCGATTCTGGAAAGGGTTTCAGGCTTGAAATCTTGTGTTGATTTTACGGTCGGTTACAGCCCAGAACGTATCAATCCCGGTGACAAGGAGCATACCTTCACAAAAATCAGGAAAGTTGTGGCCGGTCAGGATAAAGCTACGCTAGAGATTGTTGCCCAGGTCTATGAATCGGTCGTTGTTGCCGGGGTTCACCGTGCCGCCAGCATTAAGGTTGCAGAGGCGGCCAAGGTCATCGAAAATACCCAACGCGATCTGAATATTGCCCTGATGAACGAACTGGCTCTGATCTTCGACAAGCTCGGTATCGATACCAATGATGTCCTCGACGCAGCAGGCACAAAATGGAACTTCCTCAAGTTTAAACCCGGCCTGGTAGGAGGCCATTGCATCGGTGTAGACCCCTATTATCTGACCCACAAGGCCGAAAAAATTGGTTATATACCCCAAGTCATCCTATCCGGCAGACGCATTAATGATGGCATGGGCAAGTTCATCGCCCAGCGTACTGTTAAGGAGATGATTCATGCCGGGCACAACATCTTAGGCGCAACAGTTACTGTTTTCGGATTGACCTTTAAAGAGGACTGCCCAGACCTGCGCAACTCAAAGGTAATTGATATAATCCGCGAGCTTGAGGACTACGGTATTGATCTGCAGGTATGTGATCCGCTGGCTGACCCTGCCGAAGCAATGGAAGAGTACGGGGTTGCCCTGACACCGTTTGATGAACTCAGAAAATCGCAGGCTGTCGTAATTGCAGTTGCACACAGGGAGTATGCCGTTCTTTCCCCTGAAAACCTCCTGGCAATGATGACCGGTTCACCACTGGTTATCGATGTCAAGGGGATCTATGACCGGCAGTTGCTTGAAAGCAACAATATCCGGGTCTGGAGGTTATAGTCATTGGCCACTGCATTTGAACGTCTCAAATTCGAACTCAACTCATCATCCAGGGTATGGCTCGTTACTGGCTGTGCCGGCTTTATCGGCAGCAACCTGCTTGAAGCCCTTCTAAAGCTAGGTCAGACAGTTGTTGGTCTTGATAACTTTGCTACAGGTCATCAGCGAAATATTGATGAAGTTCAGGCGCTGGTGAGTCCGGAACAGTGGTCACGATTCAGATTCATTAAAGGAGATATCCGCAATGTCGATGACTGTCGCGCGGCCTGCAAGGGTGTGGACTATATCCTTCATCAAGCTGCCCTTGGCAGTGTCCCCAGATCGATTGAAGACCCGGTAACAACAAACAGTGCCAATATTACCGGTTTTCTCAATATGCTGGTCACCGCAAGGGATGCCGGGGTCAAGCGCTTTGTGTATGCCGCCTCCAGTTCAACCTACGGCGATCACCCAGGATTGCCAAAAGTGGAGGACAGGATCGGCAAACCGCTTTCTCCCTATGCGGTTACGAAATTTGTCAATGAGCTTTATGCCGATGTATTTGTCCGCACCTACGGCACAGAAAGCATCGGACTGCGTTATTTTAATGTCTTCGGTCGGAGGCAGGATCCGAACGGCGCTTATGCGGCAGTTATTCCCAAATGGATCGCGGCCATGATCAAGGGGGAACAGGTGTATGTAAACGGTGATGGTGAAACTAGCAGGGATTTCTGCTATATAGATAATGTTGTGCAAGCCAATCTGTTGGCTGCTACAACAAATAACCTTGAGGCAATTAATCAGGTGTACAATGTGGCGGTAGGTGACAGGACAACTTTAAATCAGGTGGTAGATTTAATGAAAAGGCAACTTATAAGTTTTTACCCATATCTCAATATATTTAAACCGGTATATCGTGATTTTAGGACTGGTGATGTCAGACATTCACAGGCCGATATTGCCAAAGTTCAACGTTTATTAGGATATGAGCCAACCCACCGCATCGATGAGGGACTCAGCGAAGCTATGGATTGGTATAGGCAGTTGTTTGCAAAGGATTATTTTGAATGAAAAATTTCGCGCTTATCGGAGCAGGTGGCTATATAGCCCCTCGCCACATGAAGGCAATTCGGGATACCGGAAATTGTCTCGTTGCTGCACTGGACAAATCAGATTCAGTGGGAGTACTCGATAGCTACTCGTTTGACGTGGCTTTTTTTACCGAATTTGAACGGTTCGACCGCCATGCTGTAAAACTCCGCCGCAAGAGTGAGAATGAACGGATCCACTATGTCAGCATCTGCTCTCCCAATTATCTGCACGATGCTCATATGCGTTTCGCCTTGCGTATAGGCGCCCATGCAATCTGTGAGAAGCCTTTAGTACTCAATCCCTGGAATCTTGATGGCCTCAAGG
>DCNF01000043.1:77496-77864 GCA_002322035.1 Geobacter sp. UBA1603 | reverse complement strand
GCAGGAAACAGGTAAAAAAATATACAACGTCCTTCAGTTGCGAGTCCACCCGGCTATTATCGCTCTTCGCGAAAAAATCCGGAATGACCAGCGTACATCAAAACATGAGATTGACCTTAGCTATATTACCTCTCGCGGTGGATGGTACTTTTCTTCATGGAAGGGGGACGCCCATAAATCAGGCGGGGTCGCAACCAACATTGGAGTTCACTTCTTCGATATGCTGATGTGGATCTTTGGCCCCCTCCAGCGTCAGGAGGTTCATCTGGCAACCGATGGCACCATGGCCGGTTTTCTCGAGCTTGAAAAAGCCAATGTCCGCTGGATGCTGTCGGTGGATCGCAATACCTTGCCTGAATCGGTAAAGG
>DCNF01000043.1:76843-77468 GCA_002322035.1 Geobacter sp. UBA1603 | reverse complement strand
ATCGGTAAAGGCTGAAGGGAAAACCACCCATCGGTTATTATCACTCAATGGCGAAGCGTTTGAGTTTTCCGAAGGATTCACCGATCTACACACCATTGTCTATAAAGAAATACTTGCCGGCAATGGCTACGGTCTGGACGATGCAAGAGCATCGATCGAACTGGTGCATGATCTGCGCGAAGCCCCCGTAGTTGCCGGTTCACCGGAAACCCGTCACCCTATCCTGGAAACATTCTAACGGAGGATTTTTATGGAATTTTTTGCCCATGAATCATCATACATCGACGATGGTGCTGAAGTCGGAGCCGGAACTAAAATATGGCACTTCTCCCATGTTATGGGCGGCGCAAAAATAGGAGAACGGTGTAGCTTTGGTCAGAATTGCGTTGTTTCTCCCGGAGTTATTATCGGTTCGAATGTCAAGGTCCAAAATAATGTCTCAATCTATGAAGGGACAGAAATTGAGGATGATGTTTTCCTGGGCCCTTCCTGTGTATTGACCAATGTAACCAACCCCCGTTCGCAGGTATTGCGGCGGTCGCTCTATGAAAAAACCCTATTGAGGCGTGGCTGCTCGATCGGCGCCAACGCAACGATAGTGTGCGGCATCACCATTGGCCGTTAT
>DCNF01000043.1:76532-76680 GCA_002322035.1 Geobacter sp. UBA1603 | reverse complement strand
AGGGAATAATGACCTGTCCTGAAAGCGGTTTGCGATATCAGGAAGATGCAGGCTGTCTGCGTTGTATCGATCTGAATGAGGAAGCGCCGCTACCGCTGGAAATGGCAACCGGCAAGGAATTTTACGACGTCATTAAGGCAAAGGGGTA
>DCNF01000043.1:76133-76498 GCA_002322035.1 Geobacter sp. UBA1603 | reverse complement strand
GATTATGCTGGCTGAGGCCTATTATGATAACGGTAGAATTGAATTTACTAAAAACTATCGATTCAAGCACAACAGGTTTAAAATTAGTGTCAAACTTCCTGATGAGGAAATATCTGATAGCTCTATCGGTACAAATGAACCTTTATCAGAAAGCCCTCAGAAGTCAGATGAAACCTATATGCAAAAAATGATGAAGCGTCTTGATGAAATCAGGACCATGTCCTTGGACGATTCAAAGCTGCCTGAATTGACTAAGAAACAGCTTGATCGTATCAAGGCATTCGAGTTGCGAGCGCAGTTGCGTTCTGAACAGGGGAGGCCGATATAACGTGGACCTCTTGCTTGATGTAAACATTGTTGTTGAC
>DCNF01000043.1:73769-76067 GCA_002322035.1 Geobacter sp. UBA1603 | reverse complement strand
ATACAGCAGAGGTGCTAGATCGCTGTCACAAAAATGGATCTCGCATCTGGCTTTACGCTGGCTCGGTGCAAACTCTGGAGTATGTTCTCGCAGAAGAACTGTCCCGCAATATTTCAGAATCTTTCAAAATTCTGCAAGTACGCGCCCGAATGTTGTTGAAAACATTTTCCGAGGATAAGCAGTGGCTTGCTGCCCTTGCCGGTGAAGGCAGTGTATTTGAGTCTGACGACCCGGAAGATGAACAGCTTATTCGCGCCCTACAACGATTTGCCGAAGGAACTATTCTGCTTCTCACCAGAGACAAAGGTCTATTGAAAAAATGTTCTCAAGCAATTACTCCTCTCGACTTTCTTGGAATGGAAGAAGAAAGGTCGCTAATAGATTTCATCGACCTGAAAGCTCAGCAAGACCTCTTGCGCCCCGCGCTGGATAAAAATATCCACCGAGTACTACATCACGGTCAGTACATTATGGGACCGGAAGTGCAGGCGCTGGAAGAAAAACTTGCGTCTTATGTCGGGGTTAAACATTGCATAAGTGCTAGTAGCGGAACGGATACATTGCTTATTGCCCTCATGGCACTCGGCATTGGGCCGGGGGATGAAGTCATTACGTCATCTTTTTCCTTTATAGCCACCGGTGAAATGATTGCGCTTGCAGGTGCAACACCGGTATTCGTTGATATTGACCCGCATACGTACAATATTGATCCCAGCCTGATTGAAGCCGCTATTACTCCACGTACCAAAGCAATTATGCCGGTAAGCCTCTACGGCCAGTGCGCTGATTTTGACGCTATCAACGCAATCGCTGGAAAACATAATCTTCCGGTTATTGAAGATGGTGCCCAGTCATTCGGGGCAACCTATAATGGGAAGCGTTCCTGTGGCCTCTCGTCTATCGGCTCAACCAGTTTCTTTCCGAGTAAACCATTGGGGTGTTATGGTGACGGAGGAGCTCTCTTCACCAATGATGATGTTCTTGCCAAAGCCATGAAGGAAATTCGTGTCCATGGGCAGGACAGACGTTATAACCATCCACGCCTTGGAATAAACGGGCGAATGGACACATTACAGGCTGTAGTTCTGCTGACTAAACTAGATATATTCGACGAAGAAGTCGCGGCTCGTGGCCGTATTGGAGCGAGGTATTCAGAGCTGTTGCAGGATTCTGTTGTAACACCCTTTATTTCCCCTGAAAATACATCGGTGTATGCACAGTATACGGTGCAGGTAGAGAACCGGAGTGATGTTCAGAAAAAACTGAGTGATTTTGGCATGCCGACTGCGGTTCATTACCCAGTGCCGCTTCATCTTCAGCCTGTATTTACTAGCTTGAGATGTAGTAAAAAGAGCTTGCATGTAGCTGAAATTGCAGCAAGCAAAGTTTTGAGTTTGCCAATGCACCCCCATTTATCAGAGGAGCAAATTAACAATATAGTGGAGCGGCTGTTGAATTCAATTTAAAAACAGAGTCATGACCACCCGCAGAGCGGGTGGCTTGAGGAAAGCCCCTAAAAGGGGTTAGGTTTCTTGGGTAAAGTCCAGCTCCTCTTGTTTATCCAAATGCTCTTGGTCTCTCACGTAGGCTCGGATCATTTCTTCATCCAAGCCAACGGTGCTGACACAGTAACCTCGTGACCAAAAGTGTTTGCCAGTAAAACCTTTCTTGATTCCGTGAATCTTACGGTGACTATCACCACATGGTATTTGCACTCCCATTTCACATGGGCTAAACTTTGCCACTCTTGCATGGCATTTCCTCCTGTTGATTGCCTTTCGGGGCTTTCCTCAGGAGGAAGTGTCGCTGGAACGGCATAGCCTTTTCAAGTCTCACCGGCAGAGCCGGTGGTTTACTGAAAATCAACAATTAATAACCAGTAAATATCGGCAATAGTATTGGCGAATGCATTCACAATACAAAAAGCATCATATCGAAACTTCTTCCAAGGGGATGATTTTAGCTCTTTAAAATGATTTTGCGAATTCATTTCATTGGTTGCCAGTTTGTCAACATGTTATTGACCAGTTCACGCGCGCATGCGCGTGAACTGGTCATCCCCCAAAATGGAACATTTATCCACCGTATGCCTGACAATTTCAGTACGAGCGAAACACGCCACTACCATCAATACTCCTGCCACGACAGCACTTCCGGTGCGCCACCGGTCAGACGCACAACAGATTCTACCACCCGTGACGATTCTCCGGAACGCCCCGTTGCTGTTATCCGGAATACGGTCCCCTTGACGGTAATCCTGCCTGCCAGCCGCTGGGAAAGCGCCTCGGCACCCGGCAC
>DCNF01000043.1:49022-73675 GCA_002322035.1 Geobacter sp. UBA1603 | reverse complement strand
GCCAGGGGGTCATCGATAGCTTCATCCAGTGCTGCCAGAACTTCTTTCGGCGCAGTATTGATGTTGACCAGTGACACCGGAACGCCTGACTGGCCTGAAAATACGGTGACAAATGGCTTCAGCCGGGCCGCCATTTCGGGGGTGAACCCGTTTACCAGGGTCAGCTCGCGCACACTCGACAGAGCGGTATTGCGGGCCTTATAGGCCGGCCTTTTCGAGAGGTATGACGGACTTTCAGCACCGCCGGAACGGGGCTGGTCATCGCTGTCGAGCCAGTCAGCCAGCGCATTCCAGGCGCTCTCCGGCATCTCCAGGCGGGAGCCGAGACGCTTTAGCGCCGAATGAACCAAAGGCTGCAGCTCACCATTGGGAAGCACCAGCCCATTCAGGTTGATGCAACCGCTTTCTTCGACCACGGAAAGCTCCAATGAACCGTTGCCGTCTTCCTGCCTGAAGGGCTTGGACCAGGCATCGGACAGTGAGGTATAATCCCGGGACGACAGCACCCGCTGGATCAGCTTTGCCCCTCCCTGTGCGCCTGATTCAGCCAGGATTGAAGCCTGCTGGCCATCGCGGAACCCCCGACTTAATGCCGTATCGACATACACCTGGTGGATCAGCTCAGCCGCCACCGCCACCATGAGGGCGGTCACCACCAGGGTCAGCACCAGGGCAAACCCGCGGTTGTCACCATTTAACGACCTCATCGCGCTGCCATCCGCGGGGTGGCAACCATCGAAAACTGCTGGGGCGTGCCGTCATCATCCACCTGCACTGTGAAACGAACCATCTCCGGCAGCCGCCCGGTCAGCGCCGTATCCCAGGTTTTAACCCACGTGGAGCCGTCATAGCATTCCACCAGAAATGAGCTTATCCGCTCCATCTGCGGATACGGCAGCCACTCGGCCTGATCGAAGAGCAGATCCCGCTCGGCCCGGGTCAGCACAAGCTTCTTCGAGCGTTCCTCAAGCCGGTAGCGCAGCGCCACCATGCCGGAGCTGTTCCGCAGCGACAGGTCCGGTGGAGCAAGTGCAGCAAATTCGATGCCCGAAGCCGGCTTACCGAAGATGTCGCGATCCTCAACGACAAATCGCATACGATTGTCGCTTCGGGCAAAGAGGGCCGAGGATGCTTCCCGCCGCAGCAGGTCAAGCGTCGCCCCGAGTTCGCGGCGAGACTCCATCCCCTCAGCAGCCCGCTCACGGGCCCTGATAACCGCAAAATAGCTGGCGTAGAGCGATGCCGCCAGGATGCCGAGCAGCGCCACGGCAATCAGCACCTCAAGCAGTGTGAATCCCTTACGGTGAGAGATAACGCACAAGCGTCACCTCCCGTTTGTCACCGGTGCGGTGCACGGTTAGAATAAGCTTTTTCAATACCGGCAGCTCGGTGTCACGCTGCTCTGCCTTCCAGCTGATATCGGAACGCATCGGGGCAAAGGTCCCCTGGCCGGAGCCGATCCCGGCCTGGGAAAGCTCCATCAGCTTGGACCGGGCCAACAGCGTCAGGGTGGTATCGTCCCGCTCGCGGCTGATAACCAACAGATGGTAGTTGACCGAACCGACTACCGTCAGGATCACGCCGGCCATGATCGCCAGGGAGACCATAACTTCCAGCAGCGTAAAGCCCCTCATTGGGGGTTCTCCTCGTACCCTTCGTACAGTTTGACCTTGCCTCCGGACGGGAAAGCCGTCACGGTCCACTGCTGGCCTCCGGGCGAGCGCAGATGGATGACCGCCAGTTCACGCAGGCCGCCCGGTCCGATATCGAGGCGCAGCTGGCCATCGTTGATCGTGCCCAGGCGAGGGATTCTGACGTCGGACACAACAATCCGCTCACGAAGGATCCGTTTTTGGAGCAACGGATCAGAGGGCTTTTTTTCACTGCCATCGCCAGCGGCCTCCGTCATGGTGGCGGAATTGCCGCCCGGCTCCAGTTTCAGATAGTATATCGTGCGATTGGTGGCTGCCCGCTCCTGGGCATAGCGCAGGGTCGCTGCAAGGGTACGGGCTGAGCTTTTCAGATCTTCGCTTTCCGAAGAGGGGAGGCGGGGAATAACGATCGCCATGACCATGCCGATAATGGCAATGACCACGGCGATCTCGATCAGGGTGAAACCATGGCGATTCATCGTCTAGAGAAACTCTGACAGCTTTTCCCGCTCGTCCACCAGGTAAAATTCGAGGGTTTTGCGCAGGGCATCGTCAACCGTAGTGGTCGGCTCCCACCCCAGGCACTCCTTGGCCCGTTTGACCGACGGCACCCGGGTCAGCATGTCCTGGTATCCCTTGCCGTAGAAGGTGTCGGAGGAGGTCTCGACAATACGGCATTTTTCGGCCTTCTCCCTGTAAAGCGGAAACTCGGCAACCATGGCCCGCAGCTTTTCGGCCAGTTCCCTGACCGACAGGTCGTTGTTCGGGTTGCCGATGTTGAAGATCCTGCCGTCAGCGCAGCCATTTTTGTTCTCAATGATCTTCATCAGGGCGTCAATACCGTCCTCGATGAAGGTGAAGGAGCGCCGCTGGTTGCCGCCGTCCACCAGCTGGATCGGCTCCTCGGCCAGGATGTTGTAGAGGAACTGGGTCAGGACACGCGAGCTGCCTTCCTTGGCGGTATGGATGCTGTCCAGCTTGGGGCCGATCCAGTTGAAGGGGCGGAAGAGGGTGAATTTCAATCCTTCGTGGGCACCGTAGGCGTAGATGACCCGGTCAAGCATCTGCTTGGCGCAGGAATAGATCCAGCGCTCCTTGGCGATGGGCCCCAGCATCAGCGGCGAGTTATCCTCGTCGAACTCCTTATCAGGGCTCATGCCATACACCTCGGAGGTGGAGGGGAAAATAACCCGCTTCTTATACTTGTGGCATATGCGGATGATCTTGAGATTTTCCTCGAAATCAAGCTCGAAAACCCGCAGCGGATCCTTGACGTAGGTCACCGGCGTAGCGATGGCCACCAGTGGCAGCACCACGTCGCACTTCTTGATGTTGTACTCGATCCACTCCTTGTTGATGGTGATATCCCCCTCAAGGAAGTGGAAACGGGAATCACCCAGGGAGCGCTCCAGCTTGTCGCAGGCCATGTCGAGGCCGTACACTTCCCAATCGGTGGTGGTGAGGATGCGGTGGGTCAGGGCATTTCCGATAAAACCGTTGACACCGAGAATTAATACTTTCATGAACTGCTCCTTTATTCGAAATGTAATACCGTTTCGTTCATTATCCGGTTCGCGCTCTGTTCCTCTTCCCCTTCAAACTGCAGCGACCTGATTTCCAACAGTCCCTCGCCAGTGCCTACCACGAGCGGATTATAAGACAAAACATGTCCCGGCTCGCCGGTGCCCTCAATGGGCCGGGATGACCAGATGATGACCCGCCTTCCGTTCAGGTGGGTAAAGGCCCCCGGATAGGGATGGGTCACTCCGCGAATGAGATTATAAATCTGTACGGCGCGTTGCGACCAGTCGATGCGGCCGTCAGCCGGTTTGCGGCCGCCGAAGTAGCTGCCGGCCTTCAGATCCATGGGGATGCGTGCCGCCCGCCCTTCCTTAAGAAGTGGCCAACTACGGGCCATCACAAGGGCTGCAACATCCGTCACCTTACCGAAGACATCGTGGGCCGTATCTTCGAAAAGGATCGGCACCTTCTCTTGGTCGACGATGTCGCCGGCATCCGGTTTTTCCACCATGTAGTGCAGGGTGGCGCCGGTCTCGGTCTCGCCGTTGATCACGGCCCAGTTGACCGGCACCCGTCCGCGGTACTTCGGCAGGTAGGAGCCATGCAGGTTAAGCGCCCCCTGCTTCGGAATCGCCAGCACCTCCGACCTGATCATATTCCGGTAATAGAAGGAGAACATGAAATCCGGGGCGATCTCCCGCACCTTTTCCACGTTCTCCGGCAGCGATATGTCAGTCGTCAGATACGGAATACCGTTTCGCTCCGCCAACTCGCGAACCGAGGCAAACCAGATCTGCTCGGTCGGAGAATCCTCGTGGGTAAAGATCAGGGAAATATCAGCCCCCTGTCGCAGCAGTTCCTCGATGCAGCGGTAGCCCACGTTATGATAGGCGCAGACGACGAGCCGGTTATTCTTCAAACCCATACGTCCTCCGGACCACAAACCTCGGCCGCTTGCGGACCTCCTGATAGATCCTGCCCACATACTCGCCGACGATGCCGATCCCCATGATGATGATACCGATGAAGAAAAACAGGATGGCGAAGAGGGTGAAGACCCCTTCCACTTCGGCTCCGACGATAAAGCGCCGGATCAGCAGGAACAGGGCAAAGGCCAGGGACAACACCGAGGTGATGATGCCGAACAGGGCAAACAGTTGCAGCGGCACCACCGAGAAACCGGTCATCAGATCGAAGTTGAGGCGGATCAACCGATAGAGGGAATATTTGCTCTCACCGGCAGCCCGCTCGGAATGGGCGACCTCGATCTCGGTCGGGTTACTGGCGAAGGTCTGGGCCAGGGCCGGTATGAAGGTTGTCGTCTCCCGGCAGCGGTTGATGTTCTCCACCACGTAACGGTGATAGGCCCGCAGCATGCAGCCGTAGTCGTTCATGGCCATGCCGGTCATCTTGTTGGTGGTGATATTAACGATGCGCGATGCCATTTTGCGGAAAGCAGAATCCTGGCGCTGCTGGCGGATGGTACCGACCACGTCATGCCCCTTTTCGATCTCTGCCACCAGGCGGGGGATCTCTTCCGGCGGATTCTGCAGGTCGGCATCGAGGGTGATCACGATCTCGCCCCGCGACATCTCAAAGGCCGCCAGGATCGCCATGTGCTGGCCAAAATTGCCGTTGAATTCGATCACCTTGACGCCCGGATACGTTTCCACCATGCCCCGTAGAATCTCAAGGGAACGGTCACGGGAACCATCGTTTGTGAAGATAATCTCAAACGGCCTCTCGAGCCCCTGGGCCGCAGAATAGAGGCGTTCCATGAGCGGGCCGAGGTTCGACTCCTCGTTATAGACCGGTATGACAATGCTGACGTAGGGATGTCCCATGGGTAATTACTCCTGAAGTGAGCCTTCCGCTGTCAGCAGTTCCGGGCCGAACAGCTCTCGCTGCCAGGCCCGCATACCGCCGATCGTCTCCAGAGCCCTGCAGGTGGCCGGCATGGCATCGGCCACGCTTTCCAGCAGCCAGTTGGGAGCCAGGACACCCGGTTCGAGACTCAACCCGCTGCTGCGCGTCTCTCTCCATGATTTCAGCTTCTTAAGGCGCTCTTTTGTCCCTTCCGACGGTTCCGGCTTCCGCTGCCGCGGGAAACGGGGCAGATTCTGCACCGGCACGGCCGCAGCAGCTGCCACAGCCGACAGCATCCGCTCGCCGAAACGGCTGGCCAGCTTGGGGGTCATTCCATTGACAGCATCAAGATCAGGGGCTGTCTGCGGCATTGCCCCGGCGATTTCAATCAACAGATCGGCCGGGATCACCTTAAACGGGGGACGGTCAAGCTGCCGGGCCGTGCGGTCCCGCAGCTGCAGCAGGTTCTCAAGGGCGGCCAGGCTGCGCCCCCTGAGCTTGCCGGCACCTTTGCAGGACAGAAATAGCGACCCTTCCTTCTCGGCAACCCGTGCCTGGATGACCAACCGGCACTCCTCCTCCAGCCAGGCCAGCCGCCCCGCCTGCTTCAGCCCGCGCCGCAGCAGGTCAGAAAGCGGCAGGAGATGGGCCGTGTCAGCGACGGCATAGGCGCTCATCTCCGTCGAGAGCGGTCGCTTGCTCCAATCGGCCTTCTGGTATTTCTTGTCCAGCTCGACGCCAAAATGCTCCTTAAGAAGCGCTGCCAGGCCGAATTCACGAATACCGAGAAAACGGGAGGCGATCATGGTGTCAAAAAGCCGCCCCACTTCAAGTCCGAAATCCCGGTGCATGGAGCGGATATCGTAATCGGCGCCGTGCATGACCACCTGAGTTTCTGGATTGCCCAGCACCGCGCCCAGCGGGTCGAGGCTGTCGAGCGCCAGCGGGTCGATCAGCCAGCTGGCTGAGCGAGTCGACACCTGCATCAGACAGACCTTCTCCCGGTAATGGTGCAGCGAGTCCATCTCCAGATCGAGTGCCAGCTCGCGTTCGCCGGCCAGATGACCACAGAGTCCGGCCAGGGCCGAGGCATTTTCTATCAATTCGTAAGCGGGCACATCTCTCCGTTCGCTCAGAACTCCCTGAGTATCCGATAGGTCGTTGACCTCTGGGCCGGAATAAAGCCGGCACTGCGAATCAAGCTGATCATCTCATCCTGGGACATGCGGAAGCTGCAGCCGGCTGCCGCGACGACATTTTCTTCAAGCATGGTGCCACCCAGGTCGTTTGCGCCAAAAAAAAGCGCCACCTGGGCCATCTTGGCCCCCTGGGTCACCCAACTGGCCTGGATGTTGGGCACGTTGTCGAGCACGATTCGCGACAAAGCCAGCACTTTCAGATACTCGACACCGCTGGCGGTGGTTCCGCCCAGTTCGGTGTTACCCGGCTGGTAGGTCCAGGGGATGAAGGCGGTGAACGAACCACCCTGATCCTGAAGCTCACGGATCCGGAAGAGATGCTCAACGATATCCTCCGGCTTTTCCCGACTGCCGAACATCATCGTGGCAGTGGTCGGCATTCCGAGCCGGGCCGCGGTGAGCATCACGTCGGCCCATTGCCGCCAGCCGATCTTGTTGGGGGAGATACTGCCGCGCACCTCGTCCACCAGAATCTCGGCGCCGCCCCCCGGCAGCGAGTCGAGCCCGGCCCGCTTGAGGCGCTCCAGCGTGTCGTCAACCGACAGGCCGGACGTCTCGGCGATACAGCAGATCTCGGCCGGTGATAGGGAGTGGTTCTGCACGACCGGAAAACGGTGCTTGACCTGGCGAAACAAATGCTCGAAAAAGTCGATCTTCAGGTCGGGGTTAAGCCCCCCCTGCATCAGCAGCTGGGTCCCCCCCTGCTCGACCAGTTCGGCGACCTTGGCGCAGATTTCCTCAAGGCTTAAGACATAACCGTCAGGGGCCCCCTGCTCACGGTAAAACGCACAGAACGAGCATTTTGAAGTGCATACGTTGGTATAGTTGACATTACGGTCGATAACGAAGGTAACCCGCTTCTGGGGATGCCTCACCCGGCAGATGGCATCAGCACGCTTTCCCAGAAGAACCAGCTCTCCTCCGGTTAACAGCGCACACGCCTCATCGCGGCAGATGCGGCCGGCTGTCGGAAACACCGTCATCCCTCTGACCCCGGTGCGACAGAAACGGCCCGGCAGCGGAACATACCGAATGTGGCAATTGTTTTCCCCTGGGCCCGACTGGAACAGGCGTGCCCCTCCACCGGGATTTCACGACCGTCTTTACTGAAGAAGACCGTTGAGACCATCTCGGTTTGTTTCCCCTGCACCAGGCTGTTAAAGATTTCCAGACACTGCTTGCGGTGCTCGGGGGCAATAATGTTCCAGACCTTAAGCCCTGCCAGCTCATCGGCGCTGTATCCCAACTGTTCACGCCAGGCCCGGTTGACAAACATGAATGTCCCGTCCGGCATGACGCACTGTACCATGTCGCCGACATTCTCAAACAAGTCGAGATATATCTTTTCACGTTCCCGAAGCTGCTGCTCGTACTCTATACGAAGCGTAATATCGTTGTAGGCAAGCACCACATGGGTCACATCACCGAACTTGTCCTTGACCGGCGTTCCGATAACATCGAAATGGCGGTTTCCCTGCTGCCAGTCAGGCTGGTGCACCGTGCGCCGCGACTCCATGACCCGCTCAAAAGTGCAATAGGACGGCGGCTGACCAGAACCGCACAGGGCCTGGCAACAGGTCTGCCCCGTCAGCTCTTCAGGCGCCAGCTCAAACAGCTCTTTGACCCGCTGGTTATACATTTTGATACGCATCTCGCTGTCAACAACGACGATTCCGATCCCGACAGAAGAGATGATCGCCCTGATTTCATCATGGGCGATCTGCAACTCGTTGTTGAGTTGTTTTTCATGCTCAAGTATCTGACCGAAGGACTCGGCAACCGTCCCGATCGGGTCAATTCCCAGCAGGTTGTCATCGTCAAGCTCTTCAGGCCTGATCGGTAATGTGCCCATTAGCAGAAGCAGCTGGTTCGTCTTTCTCCGGATATATTCAACCTGCTTGAACTGGCGTTCGCGCAGTTGCCTGTTTTCGGACAAGACCGCTTCCAGCTCTGAATCCCCGAACAATTTTGACAGCAATGATTTCATGACAATCAAGTTAGTCCTTCAGCTCGTGTGTTTACAGATCCTGATCTGGTAGCCATCGCCGGATTTTTCGACCTTGGCTTCATAGCCCATGTTTGCTGCCGACTCCGGGATTGTCACGGTTGCATCCCGGTTATCGGTCACAAAGAGCAGTTCAAGGTCTCCGGAGCGGATCAGATCCTTATTGGCATTCATTTCCCGTAGCGCCGTCAGCAGCGTGGAAGGGCAAATCTGTCCGCGCATATCGATTTCTTTGCTGGGCATCTGCCCCCCCTTATCGAGACTGATTGAACGACAGAATGTGTGTGAGCAGACGCCCACCTAGCCAGGCTCCGGGCACAACCCCGGCAACAAAGGCCATACTTTGCAGCGCCATGATCGGCAGGCCGCCCATGAGATGCCAGACGTTGCAGGCCGGAGCCATCCGGGCGGCCAGCCCCATCAGTATACCGCCGGCCAAGGCAGAAACATACTGGGATGCCGGCACATTCCAGTGCGGCCTGAATTCCCTGATCAGGATCGCCGAAGCCATTCCGCCGGCAATAATACCGGCGACCAGCGGATACTGCATCAGGCTAACACCGTCAAGCGCCGGTCCCGGGCCTCCCCGATAGCTGATTCCCAGCAGCGTATTCTGATAATCAAATGCAATCGCCTTGAGGTAGCCCAAGCCGGCCGTGTGACCGGGGGCAATCAGCGACTCCAGCCAGGCCCCGATTTTAGAATAGGTTGTGGTTATTCCCATTGGCACGCCAATGACAGACACAGACCAGAACGTCAGGCAGGCCAACACCAGTGACGCTTTCCACGGCTGCAGGTATCGTTCTGCTGTAGAGCGTCTGACCAGCTCTCCACGCCGACCCCACATAATCAGCACCGTCAGCAGCACGGCCGCACAACACAGCACCAGCAATGAATGGGAAACGCCAGTCAATTGGGACAGCGTAACCGGACCACGGAAAAAAAGCGTCGCGTCGGCAAAGTTCTTCCAGACCGGATGAAACTCGGCATAGAAAACACTGCCGACAATCAGACCGGCAAAGGCAACGGCGCTCAACACGCTCCCCGCACCCATCCGATAGAGGGTACCCACCACGCATCCGCCCGCCAGAAC
Organism: Geobacter sp. UBA1603; assembly: GCA_002322035.1. GTDB lineage: Bacteria > Desulfobacterota > Desulfuromonadia > Geobacterales > Pseudopelobacteraceae > UBA1603. The sequence goes on along the minus strand of DCNF01000043.1, from coordinate 64,339 downwards.
CATGCCCACGCCAAACAGCATACCGCCGATCACCGTTGCAGCTCCCGGCATTCCAAAACCAGGAAAGGGAAACATGCGGACCAGGCCGGTCAGCCGGCCAATTTCAACCAGCAGCATGGTAACCAGCAGCATGAGGGCAAACATGCGAAGCATAAACGTCCGGCGGAACAGGAACAGGTCCCGCAGCATACCCGCCAGACAAAAATCAGATCGATGCATCACAAAACCGGCTGCTACCCCTGTTGCCAGCGATGTGACGGCCGACACCACGACACCGGTCTCTACGTTCACCTCATTGCCCCGATAGCTGCTGAAGCAGCATATTTCTGATCTGCGGGGGAATACGGCGTGCAGCTTGGTCGCGACCGATACAGGCCAGCGTTACGTGTGCCTCAACCAGAAGCTTGCGGTCACACGCCCTTACAGCCTGCTGGTGGATCAGGATCGAAGCTCCACGGCATTCTTCCGGCAGGGTAATAATTTCAAGCAGATCATCATGAAGTGCCGGGGCCTTGAATTCGATTTCCATCCGAACGACCGGAAACACATTGCCTGCAGCTGCAAGTTCTGCCACGTTAAAGCCATGGTCACGGAAAAACTCCGTTCGGGCCCGCTCAAAAAATCGAAGGTAGCCGGCATGGTAGACAACCCCCGCCGCATCCGTATCCTCGTAGTAGACCCGCACCTTCACCGGTATGCCTATTTCAGCTTAAGCGTGATGATTTTGACGTCGCCAGTACCACTGTATCTGATTTGCAGGCGAAGTTCCTTGGCACTCCTGGCCTCTCCCGGAAAAAAGATAAACCCGCTGGCAAGCGCATCCCGGGACATCTGTTTTCCCTCCAGCCCTTTTTCTCTTACATCATCGGCAATCCTGTACTCGCGCTGACGGTCATCGCCAGCCTTGTCAGCGCCGCCGATCACCGCACCACCTGCACCACCGAGCACCCCTCCCTTGACAACCGCCTCACCTACATTTCCCCCGGAAACAATCCCGAGCGCCAGCCCAAGCAGTGCCCCGGCAGCAGCCCCCCAGGCAGCTCCTTTGCCGGCACTGCTGGTGATAGCACCGGTTTCGGTCTCTTTCTGAACCCGTTCAGCTGCTTCACGGGTCGAAAGAAGTTTCCAGTAACGGTTGGTGTCATCAATCAGGAATGTCTGGCCTGACACGACCTGTACATTCTGCCCGCTTCGGTTGTCGATCACGACCTGGACCGGGAGCAGCCCCGCAGCACGGATATCGAAACCAAAGGCATCTTCGGCAGCACTCCTGTCGGCAAACGATTCCGCTCCGACCTGAAGCCCGGAAAGATCATGGAAGTTGGCATAATCCTGGGGAGGTCTGAAGGAAACCGATCTGCTCTGATATGTGGCACAAGCGGTCAGATGAAACACAATCAGCAAAAGTGCGAGTGCTTTTTTCATGGTATCATCTCCATGGAGTCGTAATGTGTATTTTACTCTAAAGCAGAATCAGCATGCCTGCAACCTGATTCTGGGATGCTGATTCTGGGATGGCCGGGCGCCTAAAACAGCGGGCCGATTAATCCGCTGCAATAAATGCCCTGAGAACCGATTTCTCGCCGAAAGCAGGCGGAACCCTTCGCTGCACCCCGAAAGCAAGCCAGATCGGCTAAAATTAGGCCATCTCAAAAACCTTTTATTTACGAATAGTTGCGCGAAATGTGAATCAGGCTTCGATCTCCGCTGCCAAACGGCAGACAATAGTGGGTAGTCTCGGTGCAGATCAGTCCATTTTGCTCCAGCACCCTGCCGGCAGCATCAAGCTCATCACCGGTGGCCGGTCCTTTCATGGCGACCAGACAGCCTCCCCGCTTCATCAGGGGGGCCCCCAGTTCGACGAACAGATCAATCCGCGAGAATGCCCGGGAGACAACCAGATCAAAAGAGTGCGGCCGGGATCTGGCGAGGTCTTCGGCACGGACATGGACGGCTTCAACATTTTTCAACCCAAGCAGCCGGGCAGCATGCCGCTGAAAACTGATCTTCTTGGCGACCGCATCGATTGAGACGACCGACATATCCGGCCTGAACAAAGCGATCGGGATTGCCGGAAACCCGGCGCCCGAACCGATGTCAAGCAGCTGACCCCGCTCGGGAAGCGTTGATGCGAGCATACACGAGTCGATCAGGTGCTTGGCGGCGATCCCCCGATCATCGGTGATGGCGGTAAGGTTTACTCTCCTGTTCCATTTCTTTAATTCAGCCGCAAGCAGCAGACATGATGCCAATTGGTCACCACTGACCAAAAGCCCCATTTCCGCAAACCCTTCGGTAAGGATACCGGCAAGCGGCACATTGTGCGTCACCGGCCTGCCACCTTTCCATCACCACGCATCTTCAAGGCGATTGATATGACCGAAATCGCTGCCGGCGTCACGCCCGGAATTCGCGATGCCTGACCCAGAGTGCCCGGCCTGTTTTTGATCAGCTTTTCCCGCACCTCGCTGGTCAGGCCGCTGACAACCGCATAATCAAAGCTTTCCGGTATGCGGGTTGACTCAAACGACCGGGCGCGCTCAACCTGCTCCAGCTGGCGATCAATATATCCACGATACTTGACCTGTATTTCAACCTGCTCACGGATTATAGCCGGTGTTTCACGTGAAACATCATCCAGCTCGGTCAACTGTTCATAGGTGATTTCCGGGCGTTTGAGCAGGTGCTCAAGTGTCACCCCCTTTTGCAGGTCGTGGACGCCGTAGGATTCCAGCAGCGCCACCTGGCTGTCATCAAGGGCCAGACGGCTGGCAGCAATGCGAATGCTCTCGGAATAAATCAGCTCTCGCTTGACCAGAAAAGCGGCATACTCGCCTTCAGGCAGTAGCCCGACAGCGTGGCCATGCTCCCGCAGACGTAGATCAGCATTGTCTTCACGCAGAAGCAGCCGATACTCGGCCCTCGACGTAAACATCCGGTACGGCTCCTTGGTGCCAAGGGTAACCAGATCATCAATCATGACGCCGATGTAAGCCTCGTGGCGGCCAAGCACCAGCGGGGCTCTCCCCTTGACCGCCAGAGCGGCATTGATGCCGGCCATCAGCCCTTGGGCGGCCGCTTCTTCGTAGCCGGAAGTCCCGTTGATCTGGCCGGCATGGTAAAGGCCGCGAATCCGCTTTGTTTCCAGCGACGCATGCAACTGAATCGGGTCGGCGTAATCATACTCGATGGCATAGGCCGGACGCATGATCTCAACGCGCTCAAGGCCGACAATCGATCGATAGAAAGGAATCTGAATATCGATCGGCAGAGACGTTGACATGCCGCTGGGGTAAACCTCCACGGTCTCAAGACCCTCCGGCTCGATGAAGGTCTGATGGCGTTCCTTGTCAGGAAAACGAACCACCTTGTCCTCAATCGACGGGCAGTAGCGCGGACCGATGCCCTCGATGACACCGGCATAGAGTGGTGAGCGGTCGAGGCCGGAACGGATGATGTCGTGGGATCGGGGATTGGTGTAGGCGATATGGCACGGCACCTGCGGCATGGTTATCCGTTCGGTCGAAAAGGAAAACGGCTGGGGCGGACTGTCTCCGTGTTGCGGTTCCAGCTTTGTGAAATCGATGGTGCGGCGATCCAGCCGGGCGGGGGTGCCTGTTTTGAGACGCCCAATTTCAAATCCAAGCTGCCTGAGCTGATCCGAAAGGCCGACCGACGGAAGATCGCCAGCACGGCCTCCCGGATAATTTGTCAAGCCGATGTGAATCAGGCCCCGCATGAATGTGCCGGTGGTGAGAACCACCGTCTTGCCGATAAAACGGATTCCGGAACGGGTATCAACTCCCCGCAGCTCACCCCCCTCCAGATACAGCCCGGTAACCTCCCCCTGCTTGAGAAACAGTTGATCCTGGTTTTCCAGTGTCCGTTTCATCCGAAGCCGGTAAAGCTGTTTGTCGGCCTGGGCACGCGACGCCCTCACCGCCGGCCCCTTTCGGGTATTGAGAACACGAAACTGAATGCCGGTGGCGTCAATGTTTTTAGCCATCTCGCCACCCAGCGCATCAATCTCCCGGACCAGATGACCTTTGGCCAGTCCTCCGATGGCAGGGTTGCAGGACATTAATGCCACAGCGTCCAGGTTGATGGTCAGCAAAAGGGTCGAGCACCCCATGCGCGCCGCCGCCAGGGCCGCCTCGCAGCCGGCGTGTCCGGCACCGACGACAATGACGTCGTATGGTGTTTCATAGCAATGCATCTATCCACCTGCCCTGTTTCACGTGAAACATTCAGACTATTTCCCAATACAAAATGATGAAAAGATGATGTCCAGGACATCATCAGGGGTGGTTTCGCCGGTCACCCGGCCGACGGCATCGAGCGCGTCGCGCAGATCAATTGAGAGGGTTTCCAGCTCACGGCCTCCAGCCAGACCGTCCAGAAAACCGGCCAGCACCTGACGGGCTGAAACCAGCGCATCACGGTGCCGGGCCCGGGAGATAGCAACAAACTCACGGCTGTCAAGCACCCCCGCCCCCAGAAATGTCGAACGGATTCTGGCCTTGAGCTCCTCGATGCCCTGCCCGGTATGCGATGAGACCATGCAGCGCTCGAAAGCGTCAAGCTCGGGAGGCAAACCGGTATCCACAACAAGGTCACTCTTGTTGCAGACGAGCAAGACCGTCTTGCCGGACAGACGGCTCAAAATCAGACCGTCTTCGTGATCAAAGGGGCGTGACATATCGAGGACAAACAGCACCAGATCCGCCAGGGGAATACACTCCAGGGCCCGGTCGATCCCCTCCTGCTCCACAACATCGTCCGTGTGGCGTATACCGGCCGTATCAAGCAGTCGAACTGCCAGCCCACCAAATGAGGCTGTTTCCTCAATGATGTCTCTGGTTGTTCCGGCAATATGGGTCACGATCGCACGCTGCTGCCCCAGCAACAGGTTCAACAGGCTTGATTTGCCGGCATTCGGCTTACCGACAATCAGCGCCGCAATACCGTCACGCATGATGCGACCCTCGTCAAACCGGCTGACAAGGCTGTCAATATCAATACAGGACCGGTAAACATAATTACGGATTGCGTCGGTGTCGGCAGTCCCTATATCGTCTTCCGGGAAGTCGATAAAGGCCTCCAGCAGAGCGAGGGCCTGGCGGAGTGAGTCACGGACCGCTCCGATCCGGCGCGACAAGGCCCCGTCCTGCTGCTTCCTGGCCAATGCCAGGGATGCCTCACTGCGGGATGTGATGACATCCATTACCGCCTCGGCTTCCAGCAGATCAATCCGCCCGTTCAGAAATGCCCTCCGGGTGAACTCTCCCGGTTCCGCCAGTCGCGCCCCCGCTTTCAGGACAACCGCGAGCACCCGCTCAACCACCAGCAGGCCCCCATGACAGTGGATTTCGAGAACATCCTCGCGGGTATAGGAGCGGGGCGCGCTCATCAGCACCGCCATAGCCTCATCAATCGCGTCACCGCCCGCATCATCGGTAATCACACCGTAATGCAGATGGTGGCTGGCAAAATCATCACCCCTGGCAAACCGAAACAGGCGGCGGCCGATCGATCGGGCATCCGGTCCGCTAACGCGCACGATGCCGATCCCCCCCTGTCCCGGCGGTGTGCTGATGGCGGCGATGGTATCTTCAATATACATACTCATGTCTTTCTGATCAGTGCCAGAATGCTTTCAACTGAAGGGCGGTCGGCCGGCCCGCTGCCAACATGATGAAGGCGGACAATTCCATCGGGATCTATCAGCACGTCCCCGCCCCGCTGATAGACATCTCCAGCAGGCGGTTTCGGCATATTCCCCTTCATGATCTCCCTGCCATAGGCAATCCAGGAGGACGGGCCCCACAGGTCCCAGAATGATGCCGACAGCATACCGTAGGACCGGTACAACTGGCGGTCCTCGTCCAGCAGCAGCGGCCAGGCCAGGCCAGTGTCCTCAACATAGGCCCGAGCCATGAAGTCGTGGGAAAACGTCACAACGGCGACTTTCACTCCAAGCATGTTAAGTTCGTTCTCGTGGTCACGCAACTGCGTGATGTGCGCCCGGCAGGGCAGTCACCCCAGATGACGGTGGAACATCAGGAGAAGCCAGCTGCCACGATAGTCATCACATGAATGGATGTCGCCACCCAAACCTTTCAGCATAAACGGCAGCGCTGCTTTTCCGACAAGACTGGCCATGGTGTCACCTCACCGTTTCAACAGAATACCGGCTTCAAGCCCGAGCCGGGCCTGTTCGCCTTCAGCAAAAACTCTGATGACCCCGTACTGGCCATCGAAGCCCGGGCAGCGAAGAACCTCTCGCTGACGCATACGCCGCACCGCCTCGGCCAGCAGTGGTGAAAAATGCCCGATCTCTTCCAGTGGCGCCTGGAGCAGCAGCCCGAACTCGGAGCCAAACTCGCAGAGTACACGCTGGTAAGCTGCCGTGACCCCTTTGGTGGAGGGACCAGCATCAAGCAGTTCACCGAGCAGTTCCGGCAGCGGTACCAGGCTGAACACCTCCGGGGCGTCCCCTGGGAAAAACGGCTCACTCCGGTCGGCCAGTTCCAGCACGCGGCTCATAACTCCGATCGTAAGCGGCCTGTCGCATACCGGGCAGATTCCACGCCGGGCACGGCTTTCGGCTGCATCGAGACGAACACCGCATTCACGGTGCCCGTCAGCATGGTATTTTCCTTCTTCTGGAAAAAATTCCACGGTTCCGCGAAAGGTCTCGCGGCAATTGCCGCGAAGGGCGTCCCGCAAAGAAAAGTAATCCAGGCCGGTCGAGAAGAGGTTAACTTCGCGCCCCAGCTTTGAGGGTGAGTGGCAGTCGGAGTTGGAGATCAGCGCCATCCGGTCCAGGCCGGAGACACGGCGGTTCATGTCCGGATCCGAAGACAGGCCGGTCTCAATGGCAAAAATATGGGACGACAGGTCGCCGAAGCACTCCTCGATAGAGTCGAAACCTGATTTCGATCCGAACAGAGAAAACCATGGCGTCCAGGCATGGGCCGGCACAAGAAAGCCTTCCGGCGCTTCATCCAGCAGAATCTCCAGCAAGTCCCGGCTGTCCAGCCCCAGGATCGGCCTTCCGTCCGAAACGATATTGCCGATCGCCGCCAGCCGTTGATTCAGGCGCGCGGCCGAAGCCATATCAGGCACGTAAAGCAGATTATGGACCTTGCGGACCCGGCCGTGGCGTTTGTAGATGCAGCTGATCTCAGCGGAGAGCATGAAGCGCACCGGCCCATCATCGGTTATCACTCCAGGGAACGGTAGCCGGATACTTTCTTCATGTTTCAGGCGGAACAGACCTGGCTCGGCCGGTTCCAGGTTTTCACTCACCTGCCTGAACCACGCTGGATGGGTAAAGTCTCCGGTTCCGACAACGGCAATGCCCTTGACTCTCGCCCAGCCGGCCAGACCGGCCATGGTGCTTTCGGGGCTGGTGGCCCGGGAATAGGGGGAATGAATGTGCAGGTCGGCACGATACTCCACGAACGCTCCGATCAAGAAAAAAGCGCCCATGCTGTAATGCACGGACGCTCCGATAATGCCTTATCACCTCGGCATCGTCAATCCTTGACTAATTTGTTGATGTACATCTGCTGACCGATCGTCAGCACGTTGTTGATCAGCCAGTACAGCACCAGTCCAGAGGGGAAGCTCAAGAACATGAACGTAAAGACAACAGGCAGCATCAGCATGATTTTCTGCTGCATCGGATCCATCTGGGAAGGGGTCATTTTCTGCTGGATGAACATGGTCGCACCCATGATGATCGGAGTTACATAATAGGGGTCCTTGTCAGACAGGTCGGTTATCCAGAGAAAAAACGGGGCATGGCGCAGTTCGATCGAAAACATCAGCGCCTTGTAGAGGGCAAAGAACACCGGGATCTGAACGACCATCGGCAGACACCCCCCGAGAGGATTCACCTTGTGATCGCGATAGAGCTCCATGACAGCCTTGTTCATGGCATCACGGTCGTTTTTATACTTCTCGCGGATTTTGTTCATCTCCGGCTGGATTTTCTGCATATCCTTCATCGACTTGTAGCTCTTATGGGTCAACGGGAAGAAAATCAGCTTGAGAATAATGGTAATGATGATAATCGCCAGGCCGTAGTTGCCAACCAGGCCATAAAAATATTTGAGTGTATAGAGCATCGGCTTGGCAATTGCGGTGAACCAGCCCAAGTCAAGCGCCTGCTCAAGTGCGTTTCCTTGAGCCTTGAGAATATCGATATCTTTAGGGCCCACGAACAGGCGATGTTGCACAACTGCCGCCGCTCCGGGATTAACGGTCAATTGCGGCGAAGAAACGACTGACTCGAGGAAACCGGCAGCATTCTTTTTCAGCTCAACTGAAGCGATGCTCCCCTTTTCGGCCAGAATCGCGCTCATGAAATACTTGTCGGCAAAGGCGGCCCACTGGACACCTTTCTCATATTTCTTTGTGGCACTGGCAACATCTTTAGCCTTGTCAACCTGTAGTGCATTGTCTGCAAACAGATAGGGGCCGAAGGATTCGTAGCGGCTGTCCTTGGTCTTGGGTTCAACCGGGAAGGTCAGCACCTGCTGGAAGGTACCGACTAGAGGGGCTGCTGTATTGTTGAACAATCGTGTTTCCAGGGTAATGCCATAGGAATCGGCGGTGAAAGAGTAAACCTTCTGAACAGTGTAGCCATGGGGCGAAACATGGCTAAAGGCCAGTTGCCCTTTCCCGGCGGCATCAATTTTCAGCAGTTCACGGTCAGCCGTAAAGCCGGCGCTGTCGGCAAGTGCAAATCCTGCCGCCCGGGTCGAAAAATTGCTGATCGAGGGATCGCTGTCAGTCCCAAGTACCACCAGCGGTGCGGCTGCACTGTTTTTGTCATGGTAGTTTTTAAGAGTAAGACTCTTAAGGGAGCCACCGCGGGAAGAAAACACAGCCGTAAAAAGCGGCGTATCAACCGTAGCATCCTTCTGGGGCCCCGTTATGGCAGGCACCGATGGGGTAGGCGGTAAGGCAGGGGGGGGAGTGGCTGGGGCTTGCAGGGCGGGAGTGGCCGCCTTCTGGTTGGTGACCGGGCCGGCCGGTTTATTGTCTGGCCCCATGAACAGCGAAAAAGCATAGAAAACCGCTATTGAGAGGATAACAGCCAAAAACGCACGCTTTTCCATAAATTCTCCAGATATTTCTGAGCTAGGGTACCGGATCAAAACCGCCCGGGTGGAACGGATGACATCGCATAATCCGCCGAACTGTCAGCAGGGCGCCACGGAAGCAACCATACCGCTCAACTGATTGGCGTGAATACTCGGAACACGAAGGGTAAAATCGGCAGGCCGGGGGCAGAATCGGTGAAACAAGCGCCTGATACAGCCTGATTACGAGGAGTGCACTGCGCTTGAGCATGGGGCAGGACCAATGTGCCGGAAGGCACGTTCCATTTCCCGCACAACTGCCTGATAATCCATATCAGCAGATTCACGGCGGGCAATTACATTAATATCAACCTGCGGGAGAAAACAGCGAAACCGTCTGAATATTTCCCGGATATACCGCTTAATCCGGTTTCTCACAACGGCACCGCCGACTTTTCTACTGACCGTCAAACCGATTCGTGCCGTCTGCCGGTCATTGGAGCCCCAGACTACGAGAAATCCCTGTACAGAGTAGGTACGGGCATTGCGGGACAAACGCAGAAATTCCTGACGCTTCCGCAACCGAACCGACGAAGGAAAAACGGAACCGGACACAACCGGTCCATTTCCAACGCAGTTACTTGGTTGCAATGCGGACGGACAGATTCTTGCGCCCTTTGGCTCTTCTGCGCTTGATGACCAGACGGCCGTTTTTGGTCGACATACGGACCAAGAAACCGTGGGTCCGTTTGCGTGATGTATTGCTGGGCTGAAAGGTTCTTTTCATGGCACTACCCCTTACATGTATTTTTCAGGAAATGGACTTTTAACCACAACACCATAATATTGTCAAGAGATTTATCATGTTATCCCAAGCTCTCGCCTACCGGTTATTTGCCTTGAAAAATCCAGCGGCCTCTGATAATCTTCTGAACCTCTTCTATCTCTAATTTCATTAAAATAGCACTTAATTGCTTAAATTTATTATGAAAAATAGTTATCAACAGGTGTTGAAAATTATGTTGATAACTTTTTCCCGTACCGGTAAAGACAAACCTAACCCGCTACATTCCATTACTGATTTTCCTGTTTCCATTATTGTGGATAACTGAAACATCCCCGAGATACAGAGAAGCGGTTTCTATGCACCAAGCCTGGCAAAAAGCATCCGAGAACCTGGAAAAAGTCCTTCCTGACCGAGATTTCGATACCTGGATAAAACCGGTAAGTTACAGCCACCATGAAGGTAATTCGGTTTATCTCTCCGTTCCGACATCATTTTTCAAAGAATGGCTTGAAGATCATTACCTCCCGATGCTGACCGGAGCCCTGTCGGTCACGACCGGAAGCAACCCATTAATTAATTTTATCGTTCGTGAACATGATAACAGCGTTGAAGAACTTCCGGCCGAAGAACAGATTATCAAAAATCAAACAGAGCACGACCAGGGACGGCCGATACTGCAGGAACAGGTTTTTACCCCGCTCAACCCTAAATACACGTTTGAGTTGTTTGTCAGCGGTACCGGGAACCATTTTGCCCACGCGGCGGCCATGGCAGTGGCAAACAACCCGGCTGATACCTACAATCCGCTCTTTATCTATGGCGGTGTGGGGCTTGGTAAAAGTCATCTGTTGAACGCCATCGGCCATACCATCAGAAGCACATCGCCGGAACTGAACGTCTGCTACTGCTCGGCCGAAAAATTCATGTATGAGATGGTAAACCACCTCCGTCTGAAAAAAATGGACCATTTTCGCAACCGGTTCAGAACCGTGGATGTCCTCCTGATTGATGACATCCAGTTTATTTCAGGAAAAACTGGAACACAGGAGGAATTTTTCCATACCTTCAACGCCCTCCATGAAGCCCATAAACAGATTGTTATCACATCGGACAAATTTCCCCGGGAAATCTCCGATCTCGAAGAACGACTCCGTTCCCGGTTCGAATGGGGTCTGATCGCCGATATCCAACCCCCCGATCTGGAAACAAAAATAGCTATTCTCAAGAAAAAATCAGAAATAACCCGCATTAGGCTGCCTGAAGACGTTGCCTATTTTCTTGCATCAAGCGATACCCGCAATATTCGTGAACTGGAAGGGATGTTGATCCGTCTCGGTGCATACAGCAGCCTGCAGAATATCCCCATAACCCTTGAAATGGCCAAGGAGAGTCTGAAGGATATTCTTGGAGACAAGCGCAAGGATGTTACGGTCGAAGCAATCCAGAAAGCTGTGGCGGACCAGTTCGGAGTAAAAATATCCGATCTCAAATCCGACAAACGTCCCAAAAATCTGGTCCAGGCCCGTCAGCTGGCGATCTGGCTTTGTCGTGACATGACCAAGGCTTCTTATCCTGATATCGGATCAAAATTCGGCGGCAAGGATCACTCAACGGTGATTTATGCTGCAAAGAAAATTGAAAAGGCACTGCAGGAGGATCAAAAACTGGTCCGGATGGTGGAAGACCTTAAACAGGCATTGCTCAAATGAGTATATCCATGTGTTGAAGAGATGTTGATATGTGTTGATAACATACCGGTTGGTGATAACCGTGAAAATTAGCCTCTGGCTGTCAACAGGGATACCGGTCTGATTATGGATGTATTCCCGTCTGTTACCGAGTTATCAACATTTTTCTGACTCCTACAATATACAACAAGGTTTATTTTATTATAAAAGAAAGAATATTCAGGTAAGGAGCTGATCATGGAATTTACCATTGAAAAAGAAATGTTTCTCAAAGCGCTGCAGAAAGTTCAGGGTATCGTTGAAAAACGTACTTCCATGCCGATTCTGTCAAATGTTTTGATCGAAGCCACTGATGGTGAAAGGATCAACCTGACTGCCACCGATCTGGAAGTCGGCATGAAAAGCAGTTACTCAGCACTGGTTAAAACGTCAGGCAGGATAACGGTCAGCGCAAAGAAACTGTTTGAGATAGTCAAGGAACTTCCCAACCAGGAAATCAGGTTTGTCACCAAGGAGAACGACTGGGTTGAGATTACCTGCGGCAAAGTCCAGTTCAATATTGTCGGCCTTTCCCCGGACGAGTTTCCCTATTTTCCCGATGTGAAACAGGAGAGCCTCTTTGAGATCGAAAATTCGCTCCTGAAGGGGATGATCGAAAAAACGGCTTACGCCATCTGTAATGATGAAACAAAATATAATCTTAACGGTATTTTTGCCAAAGTTGAGGTTACGGCAGACGGACAGAATGTTCTCAAAATGGTCGCCACGGACGGTCACCGCCTTTCGATTGCAACCGGCAGACTGAAGGGAACAGTTGGCCCGGAACTCCTTAAAGGGGTTATCCTTCCCAGAAAAGGAGTTTTTGAAATGAAAAAGGTAACTGAAGAGGACAGTGGAAATCTGCTCTTCGGTTTCATGGACAACAGTGCGGTGATCAAGCGCGGTGATTCCTACATGGTCATGCGGCTTGTGGATGGTGAATTCCCCGACTACAATCGGGTTATCCCGGCTGCCAATGACCGGGTGGTAACGGTTGCGAAAGAGGATTTCATCCACTCGGTACGGAGAATGGCGATCCTTTCCAGTGAAAAATTCAAAGGGATTATGCTCGATATTTCGTCCGGAGGGGTTAAAATTTCTTCCAGTAACCCGGAACTGGGCGATGCCAGGGAAGAGCTTGATGTGGTCTACAGCGGCGAAAATTTTGCCGTTCGTTTTAATGCACGCTACCTGCTGGACGTGCTGGCGGTGGCCGAGACGGACCGGGTTGAGATGAAATTCAGAGACGAGCTTTCGCCATCGATCATTGTACCGGAAGCTTCTGACAGTTTTTTGGCAGTTATCATGCCGATGAGGCTCTAGAAGGACAGAATGCGGCTTACCAGACTGGCGGTGGCCCGTTTCCGAAATCTGGAAGCGGTCAGTATCAATCCCGGTCCCCGCTTCAATCTTTTGTACGGGCTGAACGGGCAGGGAAAGACCAATCTTCTGGAGGCGCTTTACCTGCTTGGCAGCCCACGTTCTTTCCGCCATGCCAGACTTCCTGAACTTATCAGGCATGGAGAGCAGCTGGCCCAGGTTCAGGGCGACATTGAATCGATGGCCGGCAGATGCCGGATAAACCTTTCCCTTGAAAAGGGAGGCCGGCGGGTTGAAATCGATGGAAAGGGAATCCAGCGGGCATCGGAGCTCCACGGTCGTTTGAATGCGGTGGTTTTTTCGCCCGATGATACCGGCATGGTCAGACTTGGGCCGGAACTGCGCCGTCGGTACCTTGACCGGGCCGTCTACACGGGGGATATCGGGTATCTGCACAGTTGGCATGCCTACCATCGGATTCTCAAGCAGCGCAACCAGTTGCTGAAAAGTGGAAAAATGGATGGTCTGGATGTCTGGACCGAACAGCTGGCCGAAACCGGTGCCGATGTTATTGAGCGGCGCCATCAGTATATCAGACGGCTTGACCTGATCCTGAAACAGCACTATTCAACGATAGCGGGAACAGGGGAAACGGTCAGTATCAGTTATCTGCCGGAAGGTGTTGAAGGGAACGACCGTAATCAGATCCGGGTCAATTTGCTGGATCTGTTACAGCGGCATCAGAAGCAGGATGAACGCTACGGCACCACGTCTGCCGGCCCGCATCGCGACGACCTGTTCTTCAGGCTTGAAGGACGACCGCTCAAATCATTCGGCTCCCAGGGCCAGCAGAAAAGTTTCGTGCTTGCCCTGAAAATGGCTGAAATGGATCATCTGCAGGATATTTTCGGGGAAGCACCGCTTCTGTTGCTTGATGACATGAATTCGGAACTTGACGCACGACGGAACAACAACCTGATGGAGTACCTGGTCAGCCGTACCATTCAGGTCTTCATTACAACCACGGAACCATCGGCAGCCCTGACCGGCTTGTTGCCGCACTGCGCCGTCTTCCATGTTGAGGACGGCAATCTGACGTTTGAGGGAAACCAAACCCATGACTGAACAGGAAAACATGACGCATACCGCTTCTGATGAGTACGGAGCGGAAAATATCAAGGTTCTGGAAGGCTTGGCCGCCGTCCGCAAACGCCCGGCCATGTACATCGGCTCAACGTCGAGCGCCGGCCTGCACCATCTTGTCTACGAGATCGTTGACAACTCCATCGACGAGGCCCTGGCCGGCCATTGCGACAATGTCAGTGTCACCATTAACACTGACGGTTCAATTACGGTTGTTGACAACGGGCGCGGCATCCCGACCGATATGCACCCGACCGAAGGCCGCTCGGCGGCCGAGGTCGTCCTGACCGTGCTGCACGCCGGCGGCAAGTTCGACAATGACTCCTACAAGGTTTCCGGCGGCCTGCACGGTGTCGGCGTCTCGGTCGTCAACGCCCTTTCCAAATGGCTGGAACTGGAGATCCGCCGCGACGGCAAGGTCTGGCGCCAGTCCTACCGCCGTGGTGACCCCGTGGCTCCTCTGGAGACGACCGGCGAGACCAAGAAGCGCGGCACCAAGGTCACCTTTATGCCGGACGAGGAGATCTTCGAGACCACGGAATACTCTTTCGACATCCTCTCCCAGCGCCTGCGTGAGCTGGCCTTCCTGAACGCCGGTGTCCGGATCAAGATCACCGATGAGCGGGTGGAAGGGAAATCCCACGAGTTCCACTATGAGGGGGGGATCAATTCCTTCGTCGAATACCTGAACCGGAACAAAACCGCCCTGCACCCTCGTCCGATCTACTTCAAAGGGGAGAAAGGCGGCGTCGAGATGGAAGTCTCGATCCAGTACAACGACTCCTACGACGAAAAGATATTTTCCTTCGCCAACAACATCAACACCCACGAAGGCGGCACGCACCTGGCCGGCTTCAAGGCGGCGCTCACCCGTACCATGAATAGCTACGTTGCCTCCAATGAGATGCTGAAAAAAGAGAAAATATCCATCTCCGGCGACGACCTGCGCGAGGGGATGACGTCTGTCATCTCGGTCAAGATCCCCCAGCCCCAGTTCGAGGGGCAGACCAAGACCAAGCTTGGCAACTCCGAGGTCAAGGGGTATGTCGAGTCGCTGATGAACGAGCGGCTGGCCCAGTTCCTGGAAGAAAATCCCCAGGTGGCCAAGCGGATCCTGGAGAAATCCATTGATGCGGCCCGTGCCCGCGAAGCGGCCCGCAAGGCCCGCGAGACAGTACGCCGCAAGGGGGCGCTGGATCTGGGCGGCCTGCCGGGCAAGCTGGCCGACTGCCAGGAGAAGGATCC
>DCNF01000043.1:48803-48964 GCA_002322035.1 Geobacter sp. UBA1603 | reverse complement strand
GGGCGCGACCGGAAGAACCAGGCGATCCTCCCCCTCAAGGGGAAGATACTCAACGTCGAGAAGGCCCGTTTCGACAAAATGATCGCCTCCCAGGAGATCCGTACCCTGATCACGGCGCTCGGCACCGGCATCGGCAAGGACGATTTTGACATTGCCAAGCT
>DCNF01000043.1:48004-48726 GCA_002322035.1 Geobacter sp. UBA1603 | reverse complement strand
GTGGACGGCTCCCACATCCTCACCCTGCTTTTAACCTTCTTCTACCGCAACATGCGTGAACTGATCGAACGGGGCCACCTCTACATAGCCCAGCCGCCGCTCTACAAGGTCAAGCGCGGCAAAAAGGAGATGTACCTGCGCAACGAGCACGCTCTGCAGAATTTCCTTTTAGAGGAGGGGGCCGAGGAGCTGGCACTCCGGCTGGAAAAGGGGGACCGGGTCTATATCGGCAAGCAGATTATTCCTGTCATTAAACAGTTTATTGAAAACCGGGCAATCTTCGATAAGGTGGTCAAGAAGGGGATCACTGCCGACCTGCTTTCAATCATCGTCCGCGCCAATGTGCCGGCCGGCATTGAGGAACTCTCCGGAATCGAAACCTATCTGGCGGCCATGAAGGCGCTTTCGCCCGGCTCCGATTACATCATGGAGGATGAGCGGATCGCTTTTCGTATCGGCAACATCCGTGCAATCATCGACCAGCAGACTCTGGCGATTCTTTCATCCCACGAGTACGAACTGCTGGTCGAGAACCACCGCCGGGTGGTCGAGACCATGGCCGATGGCCGCGCCTACCTTTCTCAGCAGGACGGCGGCAAGGAGCTGCTGGAGACATCCAACCACGAAGAGCTGCTGGCCTTCTTCCTCGAATACGCCAAAAAAGGTCTGGCCATCCAGCGTTACAAAGGCCTCGGTGAGATGAACCCGGAACAGCTCTGGGA
>DCNF01000043.1:15257-47905 GCA_002322035.1 Geobacter sp. UBA1603 | reverse complement strand
TCGGATGAAATCTTCACCATCCTGATGGGTGATCAGGTGGAACCGCGCCGAGAGTTTATAGAAATGAATGCGCTGAATGTTGTGAACCTGGATATCTGATGGCGTGTTATGTAAGAAATGATATTTGAGCTGTTGCAGCCACGAACCATGAGCATTTTGGTTATGTGGCTGTTTCGTCATCAGTCGATATACTGAAATTTATACAAAAAAAGAGCGGCAGTAATGCCGCTCTTGCTGTTTCAACAGAATGTGCCGTCGCCTGGCCTAGGCTTGTGGCCGCCGGCTACGGTATTCGATTACCGGTTCGGTACGCGGTCCACGGCTGGCAGCACCGGCCGGTTTGGACGATTTCATCCACGGTTTGCCCTGGCCGCTGCCGCCACTGTTTTTTCCAAAACGTGAAGGCCCGGAATTTGGACGATGGCCGTTCGCACGGCTGGATGAGCGGCGCAGGGATGTTGTTGGTTCAAGCCCTTCTATGCTGGCCTCCGGCAGTTTTTTGCCAATAAAGCGCTCAATACGTTCCAGATAGGGAAGTTCGGAGGCTGACGCAAACGAAATGGCAATCCCGTTGGCTCCGGCCCGGCCGGTACGGCCGATGCGGTGAACATAGTCTTCGGCAAAGCGCGGCAGATCAAAATTGATCACATGGCTGACACCGGTGACATCCAGACCGCGGGCGGCCACGTCGGTGGCGACCAACAGGCGGATGTGCCCGCGGCGCATCTTGTCGATGGTCCGGTTGCGGGCGGTCTGGGGCATATCGCCGTGCAGGGGGGCTGCGGGGAAGCCGTTGCGGGAGAGCTCGCGGGAGAGCTCGTCGGCATCTTTCTTGGTTGCCGAGAAGATAATGGCGCGGGTCATTTCGACGTCACGCACCAGGTGGTCCAGAAGGTCGAGCTTGTGCCGCAGGTTGTCAGTCACATGTAGCCGCTGTTCGATCAGGGCATGATTGTCGGTGCGGACGGCCAGTTCGATCCGTTTCGGGTCGCGCAGCATCTGCTCGGCCAGCCGAGTGACCGATTTTCCCATGGTGGCGGTGAACATGAGGGTCTGGCGCCCGGCCGGTGCGCGGGCAACGATTTTTTCCATGTCCTCGCTGAAGCCCATGTCAAGCATCCGGTCTGCTTCGTCAAGCACCAGCATCTCCAAACGATTCAGATTTACGCTGCCGCGCTCCAGGTGGTCGAGCAGGCGTCCGGGAGTTGCAACAATGATATCAACCGGTGCCGAGAGCAGGCGCAGCTGTTCGCGGTAGGGCATTCCTCCCAGCAGGGTCCCGCAGCGGGGGCGGAAGCCGCGGCCGTAGGAGCGGGCGGCATCCATGACCTGGCCGGCCAGTTCACGGGTCGGTGCCAAGACCAGGATTCGGGGGCCTTTGCCCGGAATGGTTGATTTTGTAAGCAGGCGTTCCAGGGCGGGTAGAACGAATGCGGCGGTTTTGCCGGTGCCGGTCTGGGCGGTGGCGATCAGGTCGTGGCCGGCCAGGACCTGGGGGATGGCCTGGGCCTGGATCGGGGTCGGGGTTGAGTAGCCGCAGTCGGCCACTGACTTCAGGATTGCGGGGTTGAGGGCGAGTTCTTCAAATGTCATGCATGTCTTCCTTTGCGGTCGGTGTCGGGTGAATGCGCACGCAGGCCGCGGGATGACATGAACGTAATCCACGGAAACGGAAACGGCAGCTGCGTATCGACAGGCTGTGCAATCTTCGCCTGCCAAACGTACTGCCGGGTTCAATGAAGAGGATTGAATCAGGGGCTGGTAAGCGATGATCTACAATGAAAAACGGCGGACACCATGCCGCCGTTTGTGTGACAGTCTTTCGATGACTTTAGCGGCATCAGTCGAATAAGGCAAGTTTTTTATGTGCAACCTGCCGTATACACGATGTAAGCAGGTGAAGATCAGGAAAATAACCATTGAATTTTAGGCCTAAAACCCTTACAGTCAGCGACGTTTGCAGTATTTTGGCAATGGCGAAAGGACAGGGCGGGTATGAGCGAAACCACCATCGGTGTTATCGGCGGCAGCGGTCTGTACGAGATGGAAGGCCTTGAGGACGTCCGGCCGGTCAGGCTGGAAACCCCGTTCGGGGCACCGTCTGATGATTATATTACTGGAATGCTGGGCGGAGTCCGGATGGTGTTTCTTCCCCGCCATGGCCGGGGTCACCGCTATCTCCCTTCGGAAGTGAACTACCGCGCCAATATCTACGGCATGAAGCAGCTTGGCGTCGAGCGGATCATCTCCGTGTCGGCGGTGGGAAGCCTGAAGGACGCGATTGCCCCCGGGCATATCGTCGTCCCCGACCAGTTCTATGACCGTACCAAAGGCATCCGCAAGGATACGTTTTTCGGCGAGGGTGTCGTAGCCCATGCCGGTTTTGCCGACCCGGTCTGCCACCGCCTCTCGGAGGTTCTCTATACAGCGGCGCAGCAGGCCGGCGCCACGGTCCACAAGGGGGGCACCTACGTCTGCATGGAGGGGCCGGCCTTTTCAACCAGGGCGGAGTCGTTCTCCTATCTCGGACTGGGCGCCTCGGTTATCGGCATGACCAATCTGACCGAGGCCAAACTGGCCCGCGAGGCAGAGATCTGCTACGGTATTATTGCGCTTTCGACCGACTATGACTGCTGGCACGATTCCCACGAGGATGTGACCGTTGATGCGATCATCGCGATCATTCACCAGAACGTTGCCATGGCCAAGAACATCATCCGCCATGCTGTTTCCGGGATTACAGCAGGGCGTGATTGTGCCTGTGTCAATGCCATGCAGTATGCCGTCATCACCGACCGCAGCGTGATCCCGGCCGAAACCAGGGAAAAGCTTGCCATTCTGGTCGGAAAATACCTCTAGCACACAAGGAAATCATTATGGGCATTGTTGTTGTAGGCACCGTAGCATTCGATACGATCGAGACCCCCTTTGGCCGGGGAGATAACGTGCTCGGCGGTTCAGCCACCTATTTTTCCACATCGGCCAGCTTTTTCAGCGATGTTTCACTGGTGGCGGTCGTCGGTGAGGACTTTCCCGAGGAGCATGTCAATTTCCTGCGGTCACGCTCGATCGACCTCGCCGGTTTACAGAAAATTCCGGGCAAAACCTTCCACTGGACCGGCCGCTACGGCTACGACCTGAACGAGGCCCAGACCCTGGATACGCAGCTGAACGTGCTGACCCAGTTCAAGCCGGTTCTGCCCGAGTCCTACCGCAATGCCGATTATCTGTTTCTGGCCAATATCGACCCAGACCTGCAGATGGAGGTTCTCGGGCAGGTCAGACAGCCGAAGCTCGTGGCCTGCGATACCATGAACTTCTGGATCTCATCCAAGCCGGAATCACTCAGGAAGGTCCTGCAGAAGGTTGATATCGTCGTGATCAATGAAGGAGAGGCGCGCCAGTTCACCGGTGAGTCAAATCTGGTCAAGGCGGCCCGGCGGATCATCGCCCTTGGATGCAAGCGGCTGGTGGTCAAGCGGGGCGAGTACGGCGTCCTGATGTTTACGGCCGATACGGTTTTCGCTGCACCGGCCTGGCCGCTGGAGGAGGTTTTCGACCCTACCGGTGCCGGCGATACGTTTGCTGGTGGATTCATGGGCTATCTTGCCAATACCGGAGACCTGTCTGAGGAGGGTATTCGCCAGGCGATAGTCTTCGGTTCGGTGATGGCTTCCTTCAATGTGGAGGATTTCAGCCTCAACCGAATGAAGAGGCTTGAATACCGTGAGATCGAATCCCGCTACAAAAGCTTTACGTCCCTGACATCGTTCCGCGATATCGGGACGCTTTAACAGGGGGCTTTCCGCATGATTTTGGTGATCAGATATGCCGCACTGCTGCTAATGCTGCTGACGATGCTTGGCGGATGCGCCACGGGGCGCCGCGGGGGAGATCAGAAGCCCAATCCGGCGGCCTATCATTACCAAATGGGGCTTTCCTTTCTCGGGGAGCGCAACTACACATCAGCCCTGGTGGAGTTGACCGAGGCCGAGAAGCTTGACCCGGATAACCCGGAGCTGCTCTACAACCTTGCGCTGGCCTATATCGGCAAGAAACGTTATGCACTGGCCGAGCCGCGCCTCGAGCGTGCCATTGCACTCAAGCCGGCCTATTCGATCGCCCGTAATGATCTGGGAGTGGTTTACCTTGAGCTGAAGCGGTGGGACAGTGCAATTCAGCAGTTCAAGATCGTAAAAGACGACATATTCTATGAAAACAGTGAAAGCGCCACACTGAACCTGGGCCTGGCCTATCTCGGAAAGGGCGATTTCCCCAAGGCCATGGAAGAGATTCGAGTGGTGATCGGCCAGAATCCGCGCAACCCGGTGGCACGGCTTCTGCTCGGAAGGGTCTGGTTTGCCATGGACAAGACCGAGCAGGCGATTGCTGAATACCGTAAAGCCATAGAGATATTCAAGGATTTTGGTGATGCGTATTACCATCTGGGGCTGGCCCAGATGAAACTCCAGAACATGGATGCCGCCAAAGCCGCTTTCAGGGATGTGGTCCGGATCAAGCCCGACTCCGAAAATGGCCGTTCAGCCACAGGCTATCTGGAACTGTTGAAATAAGGATCCCCGCGTGCCAGACGCTTCCAGCCAGACAACTGACTCCAGCGCGAATTCGCCGGGCGCCATTCTCAAGCGCTGCCGGGAGTACCACGGGATTTCGCTCAAAGAGGCTGCCGAGGCCACCAAAGTTGGCGAAAATTATCTGGAGGCCCTGGAAAACGACCGGATTGGCGAGTTTGCCAGCCTGGCTTATCTGAAGGGATTTCTCCGTATTTATGCAACCCATCTGGGGCTTAACCCCGATGATATGTTCCGCCTGTACGACAAGCTTTTCGGCGTTGATAGCACGAAAACGTCCGGTCACCCCGTCGCGGGCGGGAACGGCCGGCCAAAACGGTCGATCCCCTGGCAGCGTTTTGCGCTGCCGGCCCTGCTTCTGGTAATGATTCTGGTTACGGCAGCTTTGATCAACCGCTCCGCATCTCCTCCGGGGCACCGGCGCGACGTTCAGCCGCAGGTGAACCAGCCTGCCCCGGCAAGCCGTCCGGTTCAGCAGCAACAAACCACGCTCCGCCCTGTCAGACCCGCTGCCGCACGGGAGGCAGCACCCGAAAAAATGAACGAGCAAGCCGTGCAGGAGCAGCCATCACACGCTGCAGCGGACGCCGGGAAGAGTTTCATCGTGCGCATGAAAGTCGTCCACAACGGAAGCCTTAACGTCACCATCGACGGGGCGGCTTCCCAGAGTTACGAGCTGGCGGTCGGCGATGTCATTGAGTGGAAAGCGCAAAAAAATATAGTCTTGGAACTTTCCAATGGTGGTGGGGTCGAATCCGAGTTGAACGGTGTGCCGCTCAAGCCGTTCGGCGCTGCCGGCCGGCCGGTATCGGTAACCGTTGATGCCGGTGGCGTGCACTGAACCCTGACTGACGGTCGGGATTGTTGACCACCACAGGCGCCAAGTTGTCAGGCCTCGCAGATAAATTACAGCCGGTGCCTTGACAGTCACCGGTGCCGTGCTAGACTCCCAGTACATTCATACATGGGAGCCGGCCTGGTGGCAGAAAGCCTTAAACGCATACTGGTGGTTGATGACGAGGAAAACGCCCGCATCGCCCTCTCCAAAATTCTTGCCCGCGAAGGGTACGAGGTGGCGTCGGCCGGCAATGGCCTGGAGGCGCTCAACTACCTGCGCAGCAGGGATGTGGAGCTGATCATCACTGACATCAATATGCCGGAAATGAACGGCATGACGTTTCTTAAGGAGCTTAACCGCACCCATCCCTCAAGCAATGTGATCATGGTAACGGCCTACGGAGAGGTGGAGTCCTATATTGAAGCAATGAATCTGGGTGCCTACGAGTATATCAACAAACCGGTCAAGGTCGATGAGCTGAAAAAAATCATCGGCAGGATTTTCGGTCAAGCCTGAATCAGCCCGGGAGGTTATCCCATGAAACCGTTTGAGACAATTCTGGTTGCCATTGATTTTTCCGATAATGCGAACTACGCTTTTGACCATGCCATGACCCTGGCCCGGCAGTTTAACGCCCGCCTGGTGCTTCTTCATGTCATTAACGAGCCGGTGGATCTGCGCGGTTTTTACGTCCCGCACATCTCTTTCGAGCAGCTTGAAAAGGAGATTGAGGAAGGCGCCGGCCGGATGATGGATGAGTTCTGCCAAGCCAGGCTCCGTGACAGCGGTCTCGAATACCGCACCCTGATTGCCACCGGCATCCCTTACGAAGAGATCAACCGGGCTGCGGAGCAGGAAGGGGCATCGCTGATTGTGCTCGGAACCCATGGCCGCAAGGGGCTCGATCATATCATCTTTGGCAGTACAGCTGAACGGGTAGTTCGCAGCGCCCCCTGCCCGGTACTTACCATTCGACTTCCCGCCCGGGATTGAGTCGCCCTTTCCACGCCTGCTACCGCCATGAGCGAGCCTTTGAAACCCGCACACAAGGCGACGGTCGTTGTTGTCGACGATGACCGCCACATCCTCGAACTGACCAGCCTGATACTCTCACGCCGTGACTATCGCGTCCTGACGGCGCCGACCGCCCGGGAGGGTATGCATCTGATCGAGGCCAACCGGCCCGAACTGGTGCTGCTCGATTATATGATGCCGGAAATGGACGGTCTGACGGCGCTGCGAGAAATTGCCGCCCGTTTTCCCGAGACCGCCGTGGTCATGTTTACCGGCAAGGGCAGCGAAGAGATCGCTGTTGAACTGATGAAAGGGGGAGCTTCCGAGTACATTCTCAAGCCCTTCAACAACCGCGACCTGATTGACCGTCTCGACAATGTGCTGCGGATCCGAGAAATAGAGCTGCATAACCGGGCGCTGCAGCAGGAGCATGTCCGGCTCCTGCAGGAAATCGAAACCTGGAATCTTGAGCTGCGTAACCGGGTGAGGGAGAAAACCGAAGCGCTCCAGAAGGCGCAGAACGAAATCGTGCAGTCGGAAAAGCTGGCGGCGCTCGGCTATCTTTCGGCCGGCATGGCCCATGAAATCCGTAACCCGCTCAATTCCATCTCACTTTTTGTTCAGCTGATGCGACAGAATTCCGACCCGGAGCAGCAGGAATACCAGGACAAGATTCTCAAGGAAATTGACCGGATCGATTCAATCATCCGTAAACTGCTCGATGCCTCGAGCCGGACACGGACGATCAGCTCCGATGTCCAGCTCGAACGGATTGCCGATAATGCCCTCGATGTTTTTTCGCCCCAGATTGAAGCCCGCAAGATCATGGTCGAGCGGAGTTACCGGGTTGTGCCCCCGCCGATCAAGGCTGACCCGGCCGAGATCGAGCAGATTTTTACCAATCTGTTTCTGAATGCCCTCGATGAAATGCCGGATGGCGGGCATCTGTCGATAGAGATCAGTGAAGACGCCGGGCGTGTGATCGCACGGGTTGGCGACAGCGGCTGCGGCATTCCGGCCGAGATTCTGCCGAGCATTTTTGAACCGTTTTTCAGCACCAAGTCACGTGGTACCGGCATGGGGCTGCCCGTTGTACAGCGCATAGCAAGAATGTATGACGGCGTCGTTTCGGTCGAAAAGAGCGATGCGGCCGGAACGGTGTTCAGGCTCGAATTTCCAGCCTGCTGATGACCGCAGGCTTTTTTTATGGTATTGAATCATGTACTATCCGAATATTCTCCGGCAGGGTCAGGCGGTCTGATGAGTGAATCTCGCGGAAAAATCCTGATTATCGATGATGACCCGTTCTTTCTGAAGGTTCTGACAGACACCTTTCGTGATAACGGATTCACGGTATTCAATGCCAATGACGGCGTTGAGGGGGTTAAGGCCTTCCTCGAACACGCTCCCGATGCGGTCGTGTCTGATCTGGTCATGCCGCGCATGGGCGGTGTCAGCACCTGCATGGAAATCGGGAGATTATCCGGAGATTCACCGCCGCTGATCGTCCTGCTGACATCCATGTTCCAGGAAGCACCCCACGAACATAATGCACCGGAGATGGGTGCCCGGATCCACATTCCCAAATCGACCCGGCCGGTCGATATCGTTATTATTGTCGAACAGATCCTCGAGCGGAAGCGCTACCAGAACCTCTGAACATACGATGCCGTTTATCTACCGCAATCTTGTCTGCCAGCCCCGGGAAGGTGATGATTTCCTGGTTGATGAACTGGCCCGCCAGCTTGATCTGGCACCCGAGGCGCTGGGCAGCGTGCGGATTATCCGCAAAGGGGTTGACGCCCGGCGCAAGCCCAGAATCAAGCTGGTCTTTACGCTGTCCTTTGAAGTTGTTGGCGGGATCGAACAGCTACTGTACCAGCGGGCGGCGCGCGATCCGAATCTGGAGTGGCAGCCGGAGACGGCGCCCCATGTTCTCGTCCCGGTCACGAGCACCCGTCAGATTGTGATTGCCGGCAGTGGTCCGGCAGGCCTGTTTGCGGCACTGCGACTGAGCCAGCATGGCCTGTCCGGAACACTGATTGAGCGCGGACAACCGGTGGAGCAGCGGGCCCTCGATGTCCAGCAGTTCTGGCGCAACGGCAGACTGGACCCGGAAAGCAACGTCCAGTTCGGTGAGGGGGGCGCCGGCACCTTTTCCGACGGCAAACTGACCTGCCGCACCAAGGATCCGCTGATCCCCTGGATTCTCGAGCAGCTGGTGACCTTCGGAGCCAACGGCGAAATCCGTTACCAGGCAAAGCCGCACATCGGTACGGACCAGTTGCGCACCGTTATTGCAACCATTCGCCGGCACCTGACAGAAAGCGGCTTCTCGATCCGTTTCGGCTCGCGATTGAGCGATATCGGCATCGTGGACGGTCGTGTCAGGTCGGTGCAGGTCAACGGTGCCGAGGAGACCCCCTGTGATACTCTGATCCTGGCCACCGGCCACAGTGCCCGCGATACCTACGAACTGCTTGAGAGCCGCGGAGTCGTCCTGCAGGCCAAACCCTTTGCCATTGGCCTTCGGGTCGAACATCCCCAGGAGTTGATCGACCGGATCCAGTACGGGGGTCCCCGCCCGGGCGGGGTCCCGGTTGCGGACTATGCCGTAACTTGGAACAATCGGATCAGCGGCCGCAGTGCCTATTCCTTCTGCATGTGTCCCGGCGGTGTGGTGATCGGGGGGGCTTCAGAGTATATGGGGGTTGTCACCAATGGCATGAGCGGCAGCCTGCGCAACTCGCCCTTTGCCAACAGCGCCCTGGTGGTAAATGTCGGCCCGGCTGATTTTCCTGATGACGGACCGCTGGCGGGGGTTCGCTTCCAGCGGCACTGGGAGCGGCAGGCATACCTGGCTGGTGGCGGCGGATACAAGGCCCCCGCCCAGAGCCTGCTGTCATTTCTGGGCCGGAAGGGGGCATCGCCCCGGTCCACCTATCGGCCCGGCATCGTCGATGCTGAACTGGATGCCGTTCTGCCCGGCTTTGTGACAAACACCCTGCGCGAAGGGATCCCGGATTTTGACCGGGTGATGAAAGGGTTTATCACCCGCGAGGCGACCCTGATCGGCATCGAGTCCCGGACATCGGCGCCGGTCCGGATCCTGCGGGACGACTCCCTGCAGTCGGTCGGTTTGAGCGGTCTTTTCCCGGCCGGCGAGGGCGCGGGGTATGCCGGCGGCATCATGAGTTCAGCCGTTGACGGTGTCAGGATCGCCGACATGATCATTCAGAGCATTCGCTAGAAAAAGGAGTCATACCGTGTCAAAACAGTTCGTAGCCGGTATCAGGGACCGTGATCAGATCTCCGCCGTTTTTCTTGTCAAAGACAAAATCATGGCCATGGCCAAGAACGGCAAGCCTTACATGAATCTGCGCTTCATGGACAAAAGCGGGGATATCGAGGCAAAGATCTGGGACAATGTGGATCAGTTGGACAAATTGTTCGACAAGGATGACTTTGTGCAGGTTAAAGGCAAGGCATCGGTCTACCTGAACAAGATGCAGGTGGTGGTCAGCGAGATTTCCCGTATTCCTGACGAGCAGGTTTCCCTGGCCGATTTCCTCCCGGAATCGCCGAGCAGCCGTGCTGAAATGCGCATTGAGCTTGATCAGGTGGTGTCGCAGATTGACGACATGCATTTGCGTGGCCTGATGGAAGCATTTCTGGCCGATGAAGCGTTCATGGAGCTTTACTCTACGGCCCCGGCGGCCAAAGGCATGCACCATGTTTATCTTGGCGGCCTCCTGGAACACTCACTGTCGCTGGTGCGCCTGGTCAAGGCGATCGTCCCGCTTTATAAGGGGATCAACAGGGACCTGCTGATCGTGGGAGCGCTACTGCACGACGTGGGTAAAATTCATGAAATGAGTTTTAGCCGTTCTTTTGATTATACCGATGCTGGCAAACTGCTGGGTCATATTTCCATCGGCGTTGAGCTGGTCGGAGAAAAGCTGCACGAGGTTAAAGGGTTTCCGTCGGAGTTGGCGCTGCTGCTCAAACATATGCTGCTGTCGCACCACGGTCTGTACGAATACGGGTCGCCGAAGCGGCCTAAAACCGTCGAGGCGACGATTTTAAACTACCTTGATGACCTGGATTCCAAAATCAACGGCATCCAGGCCCATATCGCCAAGGAAGCGGCCAGCAGCTCGCGCTGGACCGCCCACCACCGTTTGTATGATCGATATTTTTTCAAGGGAAACGGGACTTCAGGATGCGAGGAGGTCGAACTGATTCAGGATCAGACCTGTGATCCGCCGATTGTGGCAGACGTTTCTGTATCACCGGTCAAGGAGCGCCCGTCTTTCGGCAACCAGCCGTTTCGAACACTGGAAAATTTGGATCTCTTCTAGAAGCTGGAGCTAGACGCTTGTGAGGCCCCTGAGAATCCCGAGGTTGACGGCATCCATATCACCGTTATCACCTTTTGGGGTTTCCAGAATTTTGGGGACAGTGGAAAAACGAGGATCGTTTAAGATCTGCCGGAACGGCGCGAGACCAAGCGCTCCCTGGCCGATGTGTTCGTGCCGGTCAACCCGGGAGCCAAGCCCCTTTTTCGAATCATTGAAATGAAAGCAGAGCAGGCGCTCGAGACCGAGGACCCGGTCGAACTGCTCCATGGTGTCCGCATAGCCATCGGCGGTTGTCGTGTCGTATCCGGCGGCAAAGGTGTGGCAGGTGTCGAAGCAGACGCCGAACTTTTCCGGAAACTTAGAGCTGGAGATGATGATAGCCAGTTCCTCGAAGGTCCTCCCCAGATTACTCCCCTGTCCTGCGGTCGTTTCCAGCAGCACTTTCCCCGTAAATTGAGGCACCTCGTCAAAAAGCCGGTCGAACGCCTCGACAACCCGCTGCAGTCCGACGTCGGGCGGGTCTGCAAGGTGTGAGCCGGGGTGCATGACGAGTGTGCCGATGCCAAGGCGGGCGCAGGTTTCCAGTTCGTCGCGGAAGGCTGCCAGGCTCTTGTCGCGTGTCTCGCCGGCAGGTGCCGCCAGGTTGATCAGATAGATGTCGTGGGAGACGACCTCGTGCAGGCCCGAGGCTTCGAAGGTACGGCGGAAGAGAGCGGCATCGGCATCGCTGACCGGTTTGCCGCGCCACTGGTTGGAGTTTCGGGTGAATATCTGCAGCACACCACAGCCGGCTGCCACAGCCCGGTCGACCGCGAGATGCAGGCCTCCTGAAATTGACATGTGGGCGCCAAGATAGTCAGGCATCGGCCGTCGTCAGGGTTGTTTGCCGGTCGCCACGGTCGAACCGCCTGGCTGTACGCCGAATTCCCTGGCTTCAGTTGGCGGTTTGGGGATTACGATGGTAAAGGGGACCGCTTTTCCGGGTGCAACCTCCAGATTGGCCAGAGAATCTCCGAACTGGTTGGTCATGGCCGCTTCAATCTTGTCAAGCGGCATATCAGCCAGCTGTTCCCGGGAGAGAGGATTTCCGGCATAGGCATTTTTGCTGGTCAGCACCTGTCCACCGCCACCGTAGACCATTCCTTTAACCTGGAGGGAGGCCCGTGGTTTCTTATAATCGTTTACCGCCTCACCAGAAATCACCAGCAGGTCGCCAATCGCCTTATTTTTGACGAATATGGCTTCTATACCCCGCACCGAAATTTTGCCTGTTTCCTGCTCAACTTTTGTGCTGTCCCCTGAAAATGAAGAAAAACCGAAGTAGCCGAGGGCGGCAACGGCGGCTATGCTGGTGGTGGCAATCAACCCGGTCCTGAGCGGGCTTTGCAGACGACGGGACGGGATCGGCAGTGGTGGCATTTCATCGGCCGTTGGCCCGGCCGGCCCTTCCGCCGCTGTTTCCTGCGGGGTGGGAGCGGGTTTTTCCTGGGCTTCGGCCAGCGGAGCAAAGAGCAGTTCCTGAGCCGGTTTCAGCTCGTCCGGATTAACCTGCTGGACGGCGACGGAGGTCAATTCATCACCGAAGTCGATCTCCCCCAGGCTGAACGGTTCATCGGTCGGCTGTGCTGCAGCCGAGGTGTGTTTCTGGGCAGAATCGGCAACTCCCATGGAATCAGCAAATCCGTCCATCTGGAAATCAAAGCTGATCGTCTCTTTGGGCTCTTCAACGGTCGGTGCCCCTATGGCATCCCCGAAAAGATTGTCGCTGCCGAAGTCGAAACTGGTTTCATCAACAGCCTTCGGTGGTGCCGGAGAAAGTTCAGGAGTTGGTGCAGGGCTGCTTTCTACGGCGTCACTGAAATCAAAATCTCCAAAATCGATCTCGCCAGCCGTGGCCGGTTCCGCGACGGGCTGTGACGGGGGTGAGATGTCGTCCGGGGGTGATGATTCGAAGGAAATTGCTGAAAAATCCTGTGAGGAAGTATCGGCAGACGGGGGGGCTGTCGGCTCACTGGATTGACTGTCAATGACACCGAAATCAAATTCAGGAGGAGCGTCGGAAAACGCGGGAGCTTCTTCCGGCGGAGCCTTTACCGCTGCAGGTTCTTGTGCTTCTCCGAATGAAACCGTCTGGTCCTGCGGAGATGCCTGCTCAAGCATGGAGGAAAAATCGGGTTGCGGCTCGGCTTCCGGTTGTTCTTTTCTCACGGTGAAAACATGACGGCACTTGGCGCAGCGGACCTTGACACCTTTTTCGGTGACTTTGGCATCGTCAAGCCTGAATTTTGTGGTGCACTGTTCGCACTGGATAATCATCGGCGACTCCCCGCTTGAAAAAGGTGGTTCGGAACCTGCTGTGCTCGTGTCTCTATATCAAAACGGCAGGGGGCTGTCAAATCATTAAACGCCTTTTTATGAGGGAATTCCAGGGTTTTTCGGGCATATGCCGGCAATCGTGCAGGAGCGGCAGAGGGTCGGGTCCGATCCGTTGCATTTTTCCGAAATTCCGAGATGGGCCAGGGCAAAATCGTATTTGACCGGATCCTCCGCATCAAGTCGGCGCAGGGCTTCAGTGATTTCGGTGGCCATGCGCCAGTCGGCCTGACGCCGTCGAGTCAACCCGAGATAGCCAGAAATTCTCTGGATGTGCGTATCGACGGGAATGACCAGTTGAGCCGGACGGATGCCTTTCCAGAGTCCGAGATCAATGCCGTCGGCCGGCCGCACGAGCCAGCGCAGCCACATGCAGAGGCGTTTGCAGGCGCTTCCGGCCATGGGGGTTGGGAAGAAAAACCGGAAATACGAGCGCTCCGGAATTTCGGGGCCGCCGAAGACCGGCCGGTAGTCAAAAGCCAACACGGCACGGGTGTAGCCGTCCAGGGCTGAGCCGATGTCTTTGCCGGCTGAAGAGTGAAAGCGGAGAAAAAAGTCATTAATGCTCCCGCTGTTTTCGATCATGCAGCGCACAGCCCAGAGCAGTGCGCAGAGGTCGCGGCCGTCATGGAAACGGTGCCTGAATCCGGAAAAATCAGCCATCCCGGCCTGCGGGTCAAATGCCATGACGTAGCTGCGCGGAGACCGGCCCAGGCGGGCGAAGATCGACTCCAGTGAGCGCAGGATTACGGTGATTCCCCCGTAGGCGAATGATGAGGCGATTACTGCTGCGACCTCCCGGTCTCCCGGATCGTCATAGCGGTGGCAAAAGGAGAGCGGGTCGTTGGCCAGATGGGTTGCGGAGCGGGTAGCGTAGAGGCGGTCCAGCGTACGTTTCAGTGCTGACGTGGCCTGCTTCACGGGAGCAGCCCCTCCTGGGGGGCTCCGTATGACTGATGGTGTGCGGCGGAGTCGGACGGCACCACCCGGCCGGCCCTTGACGGCGCTGATCCTGCTCGCTGCTGCAGTGCGCGGAATGGGGGATCGTGCTGCCAGAGGGTCGGCGAGACGGCTGCTGTGGTGCAGCCTCCATCCCAGGGGTTGACCGGTTCCAGCGAGCCGACCTGGCTGCGCCATACTCCGAAGTGGAGATGGGGGCGGGCGGCATTGCCGGAACTGCCGGCCTGGGCCAATGGTGATCCCTGAAGAACCTGGTCGCCGGGGCGAACGGTGATGGAACCGCTTCGCAGATGGGCGTAAAGCGTAAAGGCGATACCGGGGAGCTGGTCATGGCGGACCAGGACGAAATTGCCGGCGTTGAAACCCCACAGGCAGTTGCAGGCGCTGTTGGAGCATGAAAGGGTGGTTGCTGGTCCCCAGGAGCCGGCCGAGGCTGTGCAGAGCGGTACAATGCCGGGGTGGCAGTCCCGCTCGCCTACCGCCGGGCAGCGGTCGAACCGTCCGTCTTCGACCCACATCACCTGGCCGTCGGCCGCCGCATACACGGCAATGCCATCGTCAACCGCCGGGACAAAGATATCGGTTCCGGTATGACCCGCATATTCGGGATCCCGGCAGTTGCTGCCGCCCCCTATAACAGGCAGGTCCGGGTACCCCAGACCGGTTCCGGTGGTGGCCAGGCAGGACTGACCGGGAATGCAGGCAATTGGCCAGCCGAGCTGGCCAGCCATGGGCTGGCCTCCGCTCCAGACTGAAATGAGCAGGAGCGCGCACAGTATTATGATCAGCCGTCTCACAAGCGGTCAAATATCGGCATCGCGCAGGAAGCGTGCAGCATCTTCGGGTGATGTGGGGTTGATGTAGAACCCGGTACCCCACTCGAAACCTGCGACCTGGGTCAGGCGGGGGACCAGTTCGATATGCCAGTGGTAATCATACTCAAGCGAATTCCAGTGGCTGGGCTTACCAGGACGGCGGTGCATCGGCGGGGCGGTATGCAGGATAAAATTGTAGGGCGGATCGTTCAGCACGGTTTTGATTCGGATCAGCATATCTTTCATGGCGACGGCCAGCTCGGCCAGCTGGGCATCGTTCATCAGGGCGAAGTCATGGCTGTGGCGCTTGGGGTAGAGACGCACCTCGAAGGGTGAGCTGGAGGCGTAGGGTGCCAGGGTGACAAAATTGGAAAATTCCCGCACGACCCGCTCCCCCTCGCGCAGCTCGAATTCGATCAGGTCGCAGAAAATGCAGCGTTCTTTAGTGCTGTAATAGTTTCGGGCGACCTTGAGCAGGGTTGAGGCAACCGGCGGAAGGAGCGGCACGGCAATCAACTGGCTGTGGGAGTGGTGCAGGGTTGCTCCCGCCCGGGTGCCATGGTTTTTGAACAGCACCATGTATCGGAAGCGGAAGTCGCGGCGCAGGTCAAGGTAACGGCACCGGTAGGCGCTTAATACATCACTGATTTCGTTGACGGTAAGATCCGCCAGGGAACGGCTGTGGTCAGGGGTTTCGATGATCACTTCATGGGCTCCGATGCCGTTCATCACATCGTAGAGTCCATAGCCGCGATTGTTGAGTTCCCCCTCTACCCGCAGGGCCGGGTATTTGTTGGGGATTACCCGGACCTGCCAGTTGGCGGCATTGGGCATGCCGCTGGGGCGGATGGCGAAAATTTCGGGCGGAGTCTTGTCTTCATTGCCGTAGCAGAACGGGCAGGCGGTCAGGTTATTATGGTCTTCCTCCACCTGGAAGTCGCGCGGACGGCGTCCCCGCTCGGTGGCAATGATGACCCAGTGAAGTTTGATTGGATCCCAGCGCAGTTCAGACATGTTACCTCCACGGCTTCGCCTGAGGCCCACCTGCGGTGTTGCACTCGTCGCAGGACACTCAACGTACGCTCCAGTACGCTTCGTGCCCTGCCCCTCATGCGCCGTGCATATGGATTCTCATGCTATGCCGCCCGTATTTAGATTTCAGTGGAACCGAAAGCGAACTAAATCAACCAATTGTCCAGTTCTATGTCCGGGCCGGCATAGTACAGCATCAGCGGAGCGTCGGCAGGCCAGCGACCAATTTCCTCGTTGTCGCGCACGAGCGACAGGGAGGCGAACAGCTTGCTGCGGGGTGCCAGTTTCAGCGCCGTGAGCGGAATCGCCACCTCGCAGGTCTTGAAAATTTTCCAGCGGCAATGATTGCGGGTCGGGGTCCACGCCCCCCGCTCCCTGACCAGTAACAGCCCCTCATCACAGCGCATCTGCAGCGGCAGCCGATATTCACGGTCGGCGATCAGGTGCAGATTGAGCACGTCACTTTCCCGTAATAGCCGGGTGAACTCCTGAATGGCGTCCACCCGGAAAAAAAGTGTATCCCGATTGTAGCCGTAATAAAAGCTCTGCAGCATCCGGTCTGAAGAGTGCATTGCCGACCCCTGGCGGGTCAGGTCGTATAACCCGGCTGCGAGCCACTCAAAGTACCCGCTGGTACGGCCATTGATATCAGGGTCGATGAAGGCGGCCGGTTCACGGACCAGCCCAGCCGGGCTGCGCTTCTTGATCGGCTCCAGCAGGGGAGCCGGAACTTCCAGACCAAGCAGGCGGTAAATATTCATCAGGTGCTGGCGGAAAAGCCGGTCAAATCGGTCGCTGTGTGGTGAAAAATGGTCATCGCCGTACCACCAGAACCAGTCACTGCCCTCGGCGGCATAGAGTGCCCGGCAGATCTGTTCTGCCGTCGGGTCGCCGGTCGGCTGTCCGCTCGCAAGCGCTTCAGCCACGGCCTGATTGTGCTCGATCGCTGTCCGGCGGGCACGGGCCAACAGATCCCATCCGGCATTTTCTTCGGGATGACCGATCCAGATCCCGTAGCTGGCATTGATCCAGGAACCGGGGTGGATGTGCTGTAGACGGCCGTCGAAATGGCTGCGTCCGATCACGTCCGAACAGGTGGTCAGGTTAAGCTGGGGAGATTCGGCAATCGTCCGGTACATCAGAGAGAGAAATTCGTAGGCATTATCCGGATAATACTCCCAGGCATTTTCGCCGTCCAGAATGATCGGCACGACCCGGTTGCTTCCGCCGATGCGCCCCTTGATCGTCTGGAGGCGGCTGCAGAGATCGTGGGCAGCCCGGTTGGCATCCCACTGCGAATAGGTGAAGCCGACCAGATCGGACAGCTGGTGGTCACGGAAAAAAACACCGACCTCCCCGCCCCGCCCGCTGTAGCGCCAGGGGTTATAAAGTCGCTCTTTGTGATCTCCCAATCCACCCTGCAGGCTTTTTTCAAGAATTTCCTCATCCGTTGCAATCCAGCCGAGGCCGCACCCGGCAATGATCGCCAGGGCATCATCGCTGACTGACCCTTCTGAAGGCCACATCCCGCGGGGCCGGAAGCCGAAGATCTGTTCGAAATACTCAAGTCCGCGACAGATATGGGCCCGGGCATCCTCCGGGCATTGAAGCGGCTCGCTCGGCAGCGTCACCTGCGGCATGGCGGTGCGGGCAGAGCGGATATCGCAGAGCAGCGGCAGAATCGGATGGTAGTAGGGGGAGACAGCCAGCTCGATCCGTCCCTGGTCCTGAAG
Source organism: Geobacter sp. UBA1603 (assembly GCA_002322035.1). GTDB lineage: Bacteria > Desulfobacterota > Desulfuromonadia > Geobacterales > Pseudopelobacteraceae > UBA1603. The sequence continues at coordinate 30,187 of DCNF01000043.1, read as the reverse complement.
TTTCTTGTAAAGCGGTACGATCGCCTGCAGCAGTTCCCGCTGGGCGGCGAACAGCCGCTCTTTGTCATCGGCGCTGAACCGCTCTCCCTTGTTGATTAGCTCGGCAAAAACCGGGTAGCGGCGCCGGGCGGCCTCGCCGGTCCAGGAGAGGAAAAACCAGACCTGCAGATCGAGAAGGTCCTGCTCGCTGAAGTGGCGCACCCGGTCGCGGGCGCTACCCGGCTTACCTTCGCCGGCCATATAGAGCAGCTCCAGATAGCGGCGATGCGGCTCAATCATCCGCTGCCGGTTGGCCGAGAAAAAATTCTCCAGCAGAAATATCCTGTCGTCAGTTGAAAGCTCGGCCGGAGCGGCTCGCCCTTTGATCAGGAACGGATCGACAGCGGTCCCTGCCGCATAGTCGAGCAACTGCTCGATCAGCGACGGTACCAGATTGAAGACAGCCACCGCGCCGGGAGTATCTTCAACGATGGCCGGCATATCGAAATAATCTTTTATGCCGTGCAGGTAGGTCCAGGGCAGGACATACTCGTTCTTGAGGGTGTCTTTGTAGTACGGCTGGTGCATGTGCCATAGGATGACTATGTCAAGGGGGGTTGCGGGCACTATTCCAGCTCCTTCTTCCACTGCTCGACTTTTTTCTGATATTCAGTCATCAGTTTCTGGGCACCTTTGTGGTCTTTGGCCTCGGCCACGATATGGATGCAGGGGAGATACTGGTCCGGCAGCACCAGTGCCCAGTCGTCACCGAAATGGACCTTGATGCCGTCAATGAAGGTGGCCTCCTTTTCCAGGCTGTCTTCGCTCATCTTGCGCATGATGCCACCTTTCATCTCCCAGGCGCAGGGAACGCAGGTCTGCTGATAAGCGCGGGTCGGTGCAGCCTCAAGTCCCCTGGAGAGACGTGTGGAGCAGATGGCAGCCAGCTCCATCAGCTTGGCGATGGCAAACATGCCGTCAAAGGCGGCCTGGAAGCGCGGAAAGGCAAATCGTCCGTCGGTCGTCCCGGCCATCACGATCTCGGATGACGTGGCGGCTTCCAGCATGGCCCGATCGGTGCTTTTGGTACGTGAAACCTGGCAGCGCTTTTGACCCGCCATCAGCTCGATGGTCGAGGGAGCCTGTACCGGTATGGCAATCGTCCCTTTCTGGCCCGAGTTCATCAGGAGAGAGGTCATCAGCGCCAAGAGTTCGACCCCGCTGTAGATCGTGCCGGTTTCGTCCACCAGGGTGATCCCCTCGGCGGTCGGGTCGAGCCAGAACCCGGCCTGGGCACCGAGCGAGGTGACGATCTTGGAAAGCTGCCCCAGGGCGGCGTCTTTCTCGGTGGTTTGCACACCACGTCCTTCATCGACATAGGCGTTTAGGGCAATGATGTTGAGGCCGAGGCTGTTCAAAAGCTGGGGCAGGGTCTGGCTGGCCGGTGAAAAGCTGAAGTCCACCACCACGGTGCAGGCGGCCTTCTTGAGCACGTCCCGGTCCAGGGCCCGCAGGAATCCCTCCCGGTAAAAATCGCCCACATTGTTGATGTCAACCAGGACCCCCGGTTCGGTATGGTGCGCCCGGCGGAAGTTCTCCTTGAAGAAGGTACGCTCCACATTTTTGCCCATATTGCTTGAAAAGTCGAGTCCGTCGCCGTCCAGGAAAACGATTTCCAAGGCTGCCGGGTCATCCTGGGCCTGCCGGAAATGAACGCCGCCGACTTCGCCGAAGGTCTTGAGTTTGTAGCGCAAGAGCGGCAGGGAGGTCATTTTCATATCACGGACATTGACGCCGGCCGACAGCAACCCCCCCACGAAACAGCGCTTGAGCATCCGCGAAGAGGGATTGGAATCGCGGCCGCCGAGCACATAGCTGCCCTTGGGAAGCGACGTACCGTAGGCGCAGCCGAGCTTGGCCACGAATTCGGGGGTCAGCTCCACGTTGGAAAGCCCTTTGATGATCGCCCCCTCGAAGAGCGCCTTCTTCCATTTCTCTCCCCAGATCAGGTTGGCGGTAACCGTGGAACCGGCCTCGATCATCTTGCGGGGCCAGATTTTAACGTCGGCCTTGATTGTTGTCTCGTCGCCGATCGAGGTTTCGTCGGCTACGATGACCCCTTCCTCCAGCACCGCGCCCGTGCCGACGCGGACATTGGAACAGATCACGCTGTCGGTGATTTTCGCGCCCTTCTTGACATAGCTGTTGTCCCAGATGACGCAGCGGTTCAGGCGCACACCGGCCTCGACAGTGCAGTTGCGGCCGATGACCGAATCTTTGATCCTCACATCCCCCAGTACCTGGCTGTTGTCACCGATTACCACGGTCCCTTCCAGGCCGGCCGGGTGTTCCAGGTTGACGTCAGCTCCCAGCCGCAGGTCCTTGCCCACGAAATCCTGTTTCGGCTCGTCCACCTTCAGGTTGATTTTACCCCTGAAAATGTCGTGATGGGCCTCACGGTAGGAGTCGGTATTGCCGATGTCGCGCCAGTAGCCTTTGGCTGTGTAACCGTACAGAGCATCGTTGCCGGCGAGCAGCAGCGGGAACAGATCCTGGGAAAAATCGAAGTTCTCGCCGGCCGGAATCAGGGTAAGAATCTCTGGCTCAAGCACATAGATGCCCGTGTTGATCGTATCGGAGATCACCTCACCCCAGCCCGGTTTTTCCAGGAACTGGGTGATCCGCTTTTCTTTGTCGGTTATGACCACGCCGAACTGGAGCGGATCCTTCACCGATGTCAGCGTGATGGTTGCTTTGGCCCTGTTCTCCTGGTGGAAGTCAATGATCTTCTTCAGGTTGAAGTCGGTCAGCAGGTCACCGCTGATCACGATGAAACGCTCGTCCAGATATTTCTCGGCCGCTTTTACCGCCCCGGCGGTGCCCATGTCCTGAAGCGGGGTAACATAGGTGATCTTGACGCCAAAATCTGAACCATCGCGGAAGAAATTCTTGATCACCAGCGGCTGGTGGTAGAGCAGCATCACCAGTTCGGTAATATCGTGTTTTTTGAGCAATTCGACGATGTGCAGCATGATCGGCCGGTTGAAGAGCGGAATCATCGGCTTGGGGATGCTGCTGGTAAGGGGCTGGATGCGGGTACCGAAGCCGCCGGCCATGATGACTGCTTTCATAGAATGCTCCTGTTCTGAAGGTGAATGATTGCCGCTACAGCCCGACTTTGGCCTTCTGGGCCTTTTTGGCCAGCACCCGGGCAATCTCCTGCTTCAGTTCGGACAGGTCGCCCGACTTGACCACATAGCCGTCGGCCAGCCAGGCCGAAAAATCGTCCTTGTAGCAGGAAAAGGCCGAGCAGAGGATTACCGGCATCTCATGGCGCTCCTTGACCAACTTCTGGAGCAGTTCGATGCCGCTCTCGTTTTTGAGCTTGATATCGAGCACCGCCAGATCAAAGCTGCCACCCTGGAGTTTCTCGGTGGCCTCGGCAATGCTGCCGGCCGTAACCACATCGTACCCTTCGTCCTTCAGCTCTTCGGCATACAGCAGCCTGATGTTCGCCTCATCGTCAACTACCAGTAGTCTGTTCATGATGATCCTCCTCCTTCCGGGTGGGAAGTATGATCCGGTAGGTTATGCCCCCCTGGGGGGGCGCGACCACGAGAAACGGGAGCCCATGCTTTTCCAGCATTGTCCGGCAGAGTGCCAGGCCGAGTCCCGAACCCATGTCGTGGGTTATGCCAAAAGGTGTAAGAAGAGCCTCTAGCTCATCGGCAGAAACGATGCGCCGTGGGTCTTCAATATGAAGATGAATCGTATCGTCCTGCTGGTGAACGCGGATGGTGACGGCCCCTCCGTCCCGGCCGTCGATGTCGCTACTGACAATCGTGCGGACACAGTACGAAACCTGCTTGTAATCAACATACACCAGCGGCAGCCCTGGCTGGGGCGAAAACCGGCATTCCGCTCCACTGGCGACCAGCCGGTCCTGGATGTCTCGGACAGCCGATTCGATCAGCTGATTGATATCCCAGTAGTCGCGGGTCGGGTAGAGTGAATCGGAGTAGTTCAGGATTTCGTCCAGAACCCCCTCCAACTGGCGGGTTTCGGTGATGATCGATTCGATGAAGTCACGCCGGGGATCGTTTTCCGAGTTTTTGAGCATGGAGCGGGCAAACCCGCCGATGATCATCAGCGGATTGCGGATCGAATGGGCGATGCTGGAGGTTATCCGGCCCACCAGGGCCATCTTTTCCATCCGTACGATCAGTTCCTGCTGCTCCTTGAGCTTGACGCCAGCTTCGGTGACCCGGTTCAACTCGACCTGAAGGCGGTCATAGAGTGCTGCCCGTTCGATGGCGAATGCCACCGGAAAGGCGAATGTCTCCATCGAATGCATATCTTCATCGGTAATCCGGCGATGGGTGATGCAGTTGTCAGCGATGATCATCCCGACCCGCCGATTGCGTGATATCAGCGGCATGAGCAGAAACGTGTCAACACCCAGGAGAGCTGCAAAGGATGGGTCCACATCGGGATGATGAAAGGCGTCTTCGACCAGCATCGGCTTTTTGCTGTCAAGGGCTTTGACAACGATATGGCCCGTTGCGGAAAGCGGAACCGTAAGGCGCTCAAGAATGTCATGGAACTTGGCCCGTTCAGCCGAAAGCTTATTTTGGCGGAAGTTCTGGGCCAGGGTCTGCAGATCCATGTCCTGGCTTGACACTTCCTGCCAGATGTGGCTCGCTTCCTCCAGATTGCGTGGACCGATGCCAAGATAGCCGCGCAGCACGGCATGTTCACGCTCGGTCATCAGCAGAAAGGCCCGGTTCATGCCGAATCCTTTGCCGGCGGTAATGGCAGTCAGGGCAACCGAGAGCACCTCCTCCAGGTCGACCGAGCTCTGCAGCACGGATCCGAGTTCGTGCAGGAAGCGGATTTCAAGGGTCTTGTTGTCGAGGAAACTGATCAGGGACTGGATGTGGAGCCGTTGGCGCTGATACTCGGAGTGAACAAGTGAGAATACGGGAGCAAGCGGATGGCCGCTGTCCTGGAAATGGTCCAGATCGCGCCTGAATCGTTCGCAGTCACTGCATTTTTCGAGAATGCGGCGACGGGGGGAATCAAGCAGATCCTCGTCCCCCTCCAGGATGTTCGGGCAGTCACCGAGCTCGATGACACTCCGGTTCCAGCAGCATTCCCACTCCACACCGACCTCGCAGATGACGTAATCAGAGACAGCATATCACCCAATTGGTGATTATCAAGCGCAGGCTAGTCCGGTTCGATGACCACGCTGACCATGAACCACTCCTCCTCGGCATCAAACATCAGCGACAGGGTGTCGGCGGACGACCCGGAAGAGATCACGTACTCCTTTCCGGTGACGACCGACGGGGTTGAAAGCTTGATTTCGTGGCCATCCCGGGACAGGTGGTGCTTGAAAGAACCGCCGATCATGTTGGCGATCTCGCCCAGGGCATCGTTGACATCCTCGTTCAGCTCATCCACGTCCATTCCCAGCATCCGCGAGGTGAATGTCAGGGCCAGCTTGACCGGGACATGCAGGCAGAGCAGGCCGTTGTAAATACCGGCGAACCCTACCATGGCGGTGATACAGTCGCTGAAGTGGGTTCTGGTGTCAACCTGCAGGGGAAGGTGCAGCAGATCCTCAATGCCGACCATGGTCGTGAAAATCCCCTGAATGTCATCGTGCATGTGCCTGACGAGTTCTTCTTCCGTGATGCCGAGCTGATCGTAAACCGATGGATTAAGTGGCATACTCTCGTCCTCCTCGTGTGAATTCAACAGGATTAATGTGCATTACCGGGCAACCATCCGGTCCCGGGAATTGGAGCGGTCATGTTTGAGCAGATTCAAAAGCAGCTGTGTCTGGGGATCCGCCAGATCCCCGAAACAGACGCCGAATCCGGGCAGGCGCTGGTCTCCCCAGGGGCGCAGCCAGCATACGGAGGCATCAACAATCAGGCCCGAATCGCCTACAACAAGCTCGACCGGCTCTCCTGGCTGGAACTGGTCACTGGCCATATCGACCAGAAACGCACCTCCCCAGGAAAGATTGGCGACAAAGGTGCGCAATTCTCTCCGGGCATGCCGGGCCAGCACCGACAGCCCCAGGTCCTTGCGCTTATGCCGGCGAAGTGGTCGGGGGGTGAAGGCTGCACAGGTCTTGTTCAGAAAATCAGCGATGCTCTTGTCCTGACGCGCGTCACCCGGCATAGCCATCGGAACCAGCACCGACCCAAGAGCCCGTACCCTCAGGGTCGGATAGAAGCCGGTCAGGGAGCAGGCGATGAGTTTTTCATCGCCCTTGGCTTTAATGATCGACTGCAAGTCAACCAGAATGCCGTTGAAAATCCCGGTCAGGGCCAGATCTTCGGCTTCGCTAAAACCGCTGCAGCCGATCGCCGTAACGCCGAACGGAGCAACGCTTTCGGCCAGGGCGTTCCGGGTGTCGTCGCTGTAGGAGATGGCGATGATCGGGTGGGTGGGGGGCATCATTTTACCTTCCAGGTTGTTCCCTGGGGCGAATCAAGGAGTTGGATCCCTTTCTCCAGCAACAGGTCGCGGATCTCGTCGCCACGCTTGAAATCCCTGGCCTTGCGGGCCTCGGACCGCTCGATGATCAATGCTTCGATTGCTTCGGGGGCGATGTTGATCTGGCCGGCCCGGGAGGTTTTTACCTGTTCCAGCCATTCGGCCGGTCTGGTTCCGAACAGGCCAAGGACAGCGCCGGCTTGACTGAAAATTTTACGGCTGTGGGCGATCAGCCCCAGTTCAAGAGGCGTCGGGTCAAGAGTCTCGGCAAGAAAACGGTTGACGGCCCGGACGATTTCGAACAGTACCCCGATTGCCTGTGCGGTGTTGAAATCATCGTCCATGGCTTCGACGAACCGATGGGGGAACTGCTCGACCCGCTCCTGCAACTCAAGCCCGGTCGGGGAAAGGTTCTCGATGGCCGGCAGTTCGGCCGACTGTTCGGGGGCGTTCAGGGCCGCATCCATGGCTGCCAGGCAAGAGTAAATCCGCTCCAGCCCGGCCCGGGACTCGTCCAGGTTCTGGTCGGAAAAATCGATTGGTGAACGGTAGTGGGCAGACAGGATAAAAAAGCGCAGCGTCTCGGGGTCGAAACGGTCGAGTACGTCGCGGATGGTAAAAAAATTGCCCAGTGACTTGCTCATCTTCTCGGCATTGATATTGACAAATCCGTTGTGCAGCCAGTAACGCACGAAGCGGCAGCCGTTGGCAGCCTCACTTTGTGCAATCTCGTTTTCGTGATGGGGAAAGACCAGGTCCTTGCCACCGCCGTGGATGTCGAAAGTCTTTCCGAGGAACTCCATGCTCATGGCCGAGCACTCGATATGCCACCCCGGCCGGCCGTTGCCCCAGGGCGATTCCCACCAGGGCTCTCCCGGCTTGGAGCCTTTCCAGAGGGCAAAGTCCATCGGGTTGCGTTTTTTCTCCCCCACATCGACCCTCGCTCCTGCCTGCATCTCGTCCATGCTGCGCTTGGAAAGTTTCAGGTAGTCCGCAAAGGTGTCTACGGCGTAGTAGACGTCGCCGTCTGACTCGTAGGCGCACCCTTTGGCAATCAGGGACTTGATGATGGCAATGATTCCGCCGATGTGATCGGTGGCCTTGGGCTCGATATCGGGTTTCTCCATGCCGAGACGGGCCATATCCTCGTCGAAGGCCTGGATGTAGCGGTCGGCGATGGTGCGGTAGTCGGTCCCTTCCTGGTTGGCGCGCTTGATGATCTTGTCGTCGATGTCGGTGTAGTTGCGGACGTAGGTAACGTCGTAGCCGGAAAATTTCAGGTAGCGGTAGATGACATCGAAGGAAATATAGGCCCGGGCATGGCCGATGTGGCAGTAATCGTAGACGGTGACGCCGCAGACGTACATGCCGGCCTTGCCGGGAATAAGGGGGACGAAGATCTCTTTTTCGCCCGTAAGGGTGTTGTAGACGCGCAGTGCCATGGCAATCAGACTCCCGTTGAAAATAGAGGCATTTTGCCTGTTTTTACGCGGGAAGGCAAGGGGCTACTGACAAATGTGGAATATTCTCCGAACGGTACGGAATATTCTGCTCTCCCATGTCTCCGGCGTAGCGTATAATAATGCAACAGTTTGAATTCATATGGATTCAGCAGTTGGCATGCTCTTTGGAGTTGTCATGACATCATGCAAAAGAGGGTCATAAATAGTGTGCTGGTGCTCTGCGTAATCCTGCTGCTTGCGGCACTGGCAAGAAAAGTAAGACTCGATAGCACTGACGTTTCTGGCGCATGCTGCGGAGCGCCGTCGCAGGTCGCTGAAAATAACACGGTGAAAGGGAAATAATCATGGCTTCACAAGGAATGGGACGTAGTACGGTGGTATGGGGGGGTGCTCTTCTGATAGTTCTTTGTACAACGGTGGTTTTCGCCTTTTCTCTGGGCAAGTATGAGAAGGTCAAGGCCAGCGGGGGCGTCATTAGCATCCCGGTTTCAAAGTTGGCAGACGGCAAGGCAAAGTTTTTCAAATTCGACGACGGTGGCAAGGAAGTGGCTTTTTTTGCGGTCAAGGCGGCCGACGGCGGTATCAGAACCGCATTTGACGCCTGTGATGCCTGCTACAAGTCCAAAAAAGGGTATGACCAGCAGGGCGATAAAATGAACTGCAACAACTGCAACCAGAAGTTTGCGGTCAGCAAGCTTGGCCCCAATGCTACCGGAGGCTGCAACCCGGGTTACCTGCCGAGCCAGGTAAGCGGCACCAGCATTATCATCAAGGCAAGCGACCTGAAGGGCGGGGCGAGATACTTCTGATGCGGCTTTCCACGATTTCACTCAACAATCTGCGCCGGCGCAAGGTTAAAATGGCGTTCCTGACCATCGGGCTTATGGTTGGAATCGCCACCATTGTCACTCTGGTAACTTTGACCCGCTCCATGTCGACAGATATCGAACGCAAGATGGACGAGTTCGGGGCCAATATCCTGATCACTCCCCAGAGTACAGCACTGTCAATGAACTATGGCGGCATCAGCCTGGGTGGTGTCACGTTCGACCAGCGTGAAATCCGCGAGAGCGATCTGGCCCGGATCAAAACCATCGCCAACCACAAGAACATTTCGGCGGTCAGCCCCAAGGTGCTGGGAGGAATCCGGATCAACAACCATGATGTGCTGCTGGTGGGGGTTCATTTTGAGGGTGAGCTGAAGATGAAGCAATGGTGGAAGGTTTTCGGCAATGAGCCGAAATCAGACAACGACCTGCTGCTTGGTTCTGAAGCATCGAAAGTGCTCAATGCCAGCCCGGGCGACACCCTTGAGATCAGAGGCGAACAGTTCACGGTTTCCGGTGTGCTTGACCAGACCGGTTCCCAGGATGATTCGCTCGTCTTCTCCTCACTGAAAAAGGCGCAGAAACTGCTCGGCAAGGAAGGAAAAATAACGCTGGCCGAGGTTGCGGCCCTTTGTTCCGGGTGCCCGATCGGCGACATGGTGACCCAGATTGCCGAGAAGTTGCCAGAGGCCAAGGTATCAGCCATCCAGCAGGTCGTCGAGGGGCGGCTTAAAACCCTCGACCAGTTCAAGCGGTTTTCGTACGCCATGGCGGGGGTGGTTGTCTTCATTGGCTCCCTGATCGTATTTGTCACCATGATGGGAAGCGTCAACGAGCGGACGGTCGAGATCGGTGTGTTTCGCGCCATCGGATTCCGCAGAAGCCATATCATGCGCATCATCCTGCTGGAGGCGGCCCTGGTGAGCCTGCTGGCAGGCATTCTCGGCTATGCGGCCGGCATGGGGGTGGCCACGTTGACCCTGCCGTTCATGGCCGAGGCGAAGAACGCAAAGCTGCTGTGGGACTACTGGGTGGCCGGCGGATCGGTCGGCTTGGCGCTGCTGCTGGGATTGCTGGCGAGCCTCTATCCGGCGCTGCATGCGAGTAAGATGGACCCGACCGAGGCACTAAGAGCTTTATAACTACGTAACTGCAATGGAACGCGGATTGAGCGGATAAAAGCGGATTTATGACTTTGCAAACACAATAAATTTGTTAATCCGTGAAACTCTGCCCAATCAGGTTTGATCCGTGTTCCATTGCCTTTGACTTTTGAGGATATCATTGTGTCACTTATCAAGATCGAAAACCTTACCAAACATTACACCAGCGGCGAAGAGACCGTCGAGGCGCTGCGTGGTATTGACATCAGCATCGAGGCAGGAGAGTTCATCACCATCATGGGGCAGTCTGGATCCGGCAAGAGTACTCTGCTCTCGGTGCTGGGAGGGATGAACCATCCGACCGGCGGCGAGGTGGAGATGGCAGGAGTCCGGCTCTATCAGCTCCCCGGAGAGAAGCTGGCCGACTTCCGTGCCTCCCGTCTGGGGTTCGTATTCCAGGCCTTTCACCTGATCCCATACCTGACAGCGGTTGAAAACGTCATGCTGCCGCTGGCCATCGTTAAGATGAAAGGAGCCGAAAAACGGGTTAAGGCTGCTGCGGCACTGGCCCAGGTCGGGCTTGGCGGAAAGCTTGACCGGCTCCCCAATCAGCTTTCCGGTGGCGAGCAGGAAAGGGTTGCCATCGCCCGTGCGATTGTCAACGATCCGGCGATCCTGTTGGCCGACGAGCCGACCGGCAACCTTGACTCGGCCACCAGCAACGAGGTTATGGCCCTGTTCCGCAGGTTGAACGATGCCGGTCAGACCATCGTGATGGTCACCCATAACCCGGACAACGGGCAGTATGCCGACCGGACGATCACCCTGAAAGACGGCATGGTTGTGGCTGAATAAAATCTGCGCTATAAACGCAGGTATGAACCGGACACCCCTGCGCATCGCCCTCCTTGGGCTCTCGATCCTCGGCATCAGCCTGCTGCACTATTTCACGCCGCTCCACCTGCACTACCTGCACGACATTTTCCAGCGCTTTTACTACCTGCCAATCATCCTGGCCGCACTCTGGTTCGGTTTCCGGGGAGGGCTCGGCTGCGCTCTGGTTGTGAGCGTGGTTTATGCCCCGCATATCCTTTTCCAGTGGGGCGAAGGCTTCACCCTTGGCATGGAGAAGTACCTGGAGATCGTCATGTATAACGTGGTCGGAGCCACTACCGGGCTGCTGGCGCAGCGCGAGCAGGAGCGGAACTCTGAACTGGAGCGCACTGCCCGCGGGCTGGAGGAATCAAACCGGCAACTCACGGTTCAATCGGAGCGGATCATCGCTGTGGAGGAGCAGCTCCGGCGGTCGGAGAAATTGTCGACCCTGGGGGAGATGGCGGCGGTGCTTGCCCATGAGATCAGAAACCCCTTGGGTTCCATCCGCGGGACGGCAGAAATTCTGCGGGACGACTACCGCCCCGGCGAGCCGAAACATGAATTCATCGAGATCCAGATCAAGGAAACGGAACGGCTCAACCATGTGGTCGAGGACTTTCTCCGCCTGGCCCGTCCCCAGGCAGCCGAAATGCGGCATTGCTCGCTTCGTGAAGAACTGGAGACCATCGTCACCCTCACTGCAACTGAAGCGCGACAGAGGGGCATCAGGCTTGAACTCCTTCCAGCGGCTGATGAGCTGACGGTCACCGGAGACGGCGAAAAGCTGCGCCAGGCCTTCCTTAATATAGTCCTCAACGCCCTGCAGGCCACTCCCGCCGGTGGCAGTGTAGCCATAACCGCCGACCGGACTTCGCAGGGCTCTGAAATCCGTTTCACAGATACCGGCCCCGGCATCCCGGCCGACGTGCGCGAGCGGATCTTCGAACCGTTTTTTACCACCAAACCCGATGGGACCGGCCTTGGCCTGGCGGTAACGCGCAAAATTATCGAAGCTCATAACGGTTCGCTGGTTGTGGAGAGCGTGATTGGTACAGGCACGACGGTGGTGGCACGGTTTCCGGATCGGGGCTGATCCCGGTTTATAAGCTTCAGGCGATATTGGCCATTGTGAATTGAGGATTGTGTGATATAAATGGCAGCATTGGAGGATTGTTATGGAATTCCGACGAGCCGCCGTATATGTGATCATAGCTTTACTCCTCTGTATTGTGAGCCCATGTATTGCCGGCAGTAAGCCTCAAATTACACGAATTGACGCGGCAATTGTCGATTCAGGGGCCACTTTCCGCATCCAATGGAATTCAGAGGATCCGATTGCCAAGGCGTTCATTTCTTTCGGCAATGAACGCAAAATCATCGACGTTGATTTTCGTGACAATCGCCGCACGCCGGACGGTTTTACGGGAGAGGTAACAGCACTGATACCCTCCGGCCCGGCAATGGGCGGATCTTCCGGATACACTGTGCAGATCGAGGATGAACTGCGCCGGAAAAGTGACAGTGTGACGGGGGCGATCACCGGTCAGCGCCCGGTACATGGTGCCTATCCGGCGGACGACGGTTGGGGCCAGAACCGTCTGACGCAGCCGGGTGCATCGGCGAGTATTCCGGGCGCCGGCACTGCTCCGTCCGGGATGCTCCACCAGCCCCCCCCGGGTTTCCCCCAACAGCCGATGTTTCCTCCACCGCAAACGGGCGGAATGCTCCCTCCCCCCATCGCTCCTGCCCCACCCGTGATGCCGATGAATCCGGGGATTCCCCCACCTGTTCTGCAACCACAACCGCCACTGCCGAACCAGAGCCAGGGCTCTGTTCCGCCCCCGCCAATGCCGCCGCCAATCGATCCGGGGATGATTCCGCCACCACCTCCGCCTCCTCCTCCGCCACCACCACTGTGAGGAAAGGATAGATCCGCAACGTCTATATCCACCGTTTTTTCATCGCTGACATTCATAGGAGAAAGGAGCAGAAACATGACGATTACATCGCGCCACCTTCTAGCCATCCTGACAACGGGGGCAGCACTTGCCGCCGCCGGGTGCGTCGCCACTGGCGGCACCGCCATTCAGTCCCACCAGAAGGCAATGGAGGGGATTGCCGACCAGGAGTACTTCGTTGCCAAAAAACCGATTGATCGCCACTTCATCGGTTGTGCCTGGTCGAAACAGTTCGGCCCGGTGGAAGACCCAACGGTGGGAGACATCCGCACCAAGAAGGAGCGCTCATTTTCCGGTCTCCAACAGGATTTTGCCTACAACATGGGAATTGCCCTCGGCGCCCAGCCTGTGGTGGCACCGGTTCAGGGTGAAGTTGGCCTTCAGGGCGGCAGCGTGGAAAAGGCAAAGCTGGAAGGCGTCGAGATCATAACGCCGGTCTCGCTGGCCGATATTCCCTTTGAGGCGGACATTCCGTACATTACCGAGGCGCTTCGCCTGGCAAACTTCAAGATCAAGGAAGAAAAATCAAACAAGGCCAATATCGGCGTTAGCGCCGGGTCACACCTCGGCACCGGCACGGCTGTCGCCGAGATCGGCTCCCAGGGGCGCCGCGGTTCGGAGGGTGACGGCCTGGTTGTCGCCTATAAACTGCACGCCATCGACAAAGGAAGCTACGAGAAAAGAGAATCCGGCAATCAGAAACTGGATCTGGACAAATCGGTTGATTTTGCCGGCGGCTCGGTAATCGTCAAGGCCCGCCTGCAGGCAATTGAACCGGGCGGAGGAAAATCGCTTCCCCGCAACGTGCTCTGGGCCTGCCCGCGGGCAGATGCCATGAGCCGCGATATGGTGGCCGCCTGGGTTGTTGACCTCAAATCGGTCGATCCGAAGCGGAAATCCCTCTCGATCGCTTTTCCCGCGTTTCCGAAAGTAGAGGACTGCGGTAACTTCAGCGGTGTCATCTTCTCGCGCATCGACCCGAGAACTGACAAAATCCACCGCCAGAAACTGAATGTTACCGTCATCGATGCCGATGTGACTGACACCATGAAGGCAAAAACCTGGGATACCCGTGTTTCGGTCGTTGACGAGGCCTTCAATATCAAGCTGGTAAAGCCTGGTGAAATCTAGCCGTTTACATGGGAGGGCCGTCATGGGCAGGTTATCGCGCTTAGTGTTGCTGATTGTCATCACTATCCTGAATGTCTGTTCCGTTTCGTATGCCGGGGAGAAGCCGGAAGTTATCCGTCATGACGCCACCTATCTTGAGAAGGGCGTCAGCATTAACGTGCAGTGGCAATCGGCTAATCCGGTTGTCCGGGTGGTCATTTCTGCCGGCAGGGAACAGAAGGAAATCAAGATCGATGAATACGACAACCGCCGTAATGCCTACGGCTACTCTGGCGAGACGTCAGCCCTTATTCCACTGGAAGGTGGCTCGTTTCACCAGCCGGTTGGGGCAGTCCAGTACACAATCCAGTTAGAAGACGATCTCCGTTTAAGAAGCGACATCGCTTCGGGAAAGGTCACTCCGCCAAGCGTAGCCAGTGGTCCGGGCATGCCTCCTCCGTTTCCGGGGATGCCCGGCATGGCGCCCCCGGCCGCTGCGGGTGATGACGGCTGGGGTCAGAGTCACCTCAAGCCGACCGTCTCCACCCAGAATGCACAAGGCGGTGGCGGTGATATCGTCGATAAGCTGGTCGGCGTAATGGACCGCTTCGACATCGCCCCCACCATGGGTGCAATTAAGGTAAATGTCCTCAGCGCTGAGACCGTCAGTTTCAGCGCCAAGGCAAACGACGACAAAAGCCTGCGGGATATTCGATTCCGCATTCTCGACTCCCGAGGTATCCAGGTTCAGGAGCAGATACTGAACAATCTGGGGAGGGTGTGGGAGGGTACGACCCAGACGTTCCAGCTGCCCGGAGGATCATACCGGATCATTGCCCAGGCAACTGACTCGAAAGGGAATACCTCCAAAGAGCAGAGCGCATCATTTGTTCTTTCCGGGGCAGGGCAGCCGCAGTCGGCAATACCGCCGACCACAGCGCCGCAACCTGTTGCCCCTCCGCCTGCTGAAACAGTGCCGCCCCAACCTTCGGGGAATGTGCCGCCACCCGTAACTCCGCCGGCCGTAACACCGTTGCCCCCTCCGCTTGACATTCCGCCACCGGTCGTAGCTCCACCACCACCGGTCGTAGTTCCACCTCC
>DCNF01000043.1:12119-14937 GCA_002322035.1 Geobacter sp. UBA1603 | reverse complement strand
CCGGTCGTAGTCCCTCCACCACCGGTCAATGCTTGTATGCCTGGTTTGACACGATGCGGCGGGGGGGGCTGCACCGACGTGGCAACAGACTTCAGCAATTGCGGTGCGTGTGGTAACAAATGCACCGCGGGCGCTCTTTGCAGGGATGGCAAATGTATCCCGGCACCCCCCCGGGACGGCATGGACCCGCTCAAGCCGACCTCCGATCCGGTCATTTTCAGCAACGGCAACATCGCCGGTGTGCAGAACGGTCCGGGCAAGGCAACGACATTCACCATTGATGCTGCTCATCGGGTCACGTTTATTTATACGTACCACTATTTCAACGGTGGCAAGAAAGCCGGCACCATCGGCCTCAAACACAGTGACGGCACCATGTACGGCCCCTGGCAGGCAAAAGGCTCTGTCGGTCAGGGGGGGGTACCACATGCCTACTGGTCTGTGTACCCAAATGTTGAGATCAAGCCGGGGATTTACACGGTTATTGACTCCGACAACCCCACCTGGTCACACAACTCCGGATCAAATGGAACCGGCTTTGCTGAAGTCAGAGGTGTAAAAACCGGAACGGCACAGCCACCGCAGGCTCATTCAGGAGAGCTTCTCAAGAACGGTGACTTCTCGCAGGAACTTTCGGGCTGGACCATGGAAAACAATTTTATGCCGTCCAGCGGCGGTGGGGAAGTGGCCTGGAAAGACGGCGGCGTAACCTTCAGCAGTGCAAAAGGCAATACCCGGTACGGCGTCATGCAGCCCATAGGCAAAGATGTTTCCGGGTGCTCTCATCTTATGCTGAAAGCTGTTGTCAAAGCAGATCTTCAAACCCTTGACGGGACCGGGTGGCAGGGCCGTGAAGCTCCGGTTGGAGTCTATGCGGCATACATCGACACCACTGGCGTTGACCGTTCTGGACTGCCGAGTCTTGCGCTGCCGGCAGAACCACAGGGCAGCAGAATGTTCTGGAACGGATTTTATTTCAAAGACCCGACTGGCAACAGCAGGAGCGTGTATGGAACCAAGGTCCAATCCGGCCAGTGGTACAGCTTTGTTGTTGACCTGATGTCGCTTGATCCCAGGCCGAAAACACTTAAATTTGTTGGGGCTCAGGGTTCTGGATGGTCTCCCCGTACCGGGGCGGTAACCGCCATGAGCCTGGTATGCAACGGTGATGCAACACCGCTACCCATCCCTGCCCAACAGGTAAAACCTCCTGCGTCCACCGACGGCATGGACCCGCTCAAGCCGACCTCCGATCCGATCATTTTCAGCAACGGCAACATCGCCGGGGTGCAGAACGGTCCGGGCAAGGCAACGACATTTACCATCGATGCTGCCCATCGGGTCACGTTTATCTATACCTACCACTATTTCAACGGCGGCAAGAAGGCTGGCACCATCGGCCTTAAACACAGCGACGGCACCATGTACGGCCCCTGGCAGGCGAAAGGCTCTGTCGGTCAGGGGGGGGTACCCCACGCCTACTGGTCTGTCTACCCGAACGTGGAGATAAAGCCGGGCACCTATACCGTTATCGACTCCGACAATCCCACCTGGTCACACAACTCCGGGTCGCAAGGAGCCGGCTTTGCTGAAGTCAGAGGCGTAAAAACCGGAACGGCCGCCACATCTGCCCAGCCTGCCACGCACGGCATCAATGGCCTTTGGAACACATCCGAAGGAGCCATGACGTTTACTCACAACGGGACATCGGTAACGGCCCTCTACTCCCAGGACAACGGGCACATTACCGCTACGCTTGCCGGCAACACCCTGGAAGGTATCTGGATGGAAAATGGCTCAAACCAGCGCTGTTCCACACCCAGAACAAACAAGGACGGCCAGACCACTTACCACTGGGGAGGTATCAGGCTTACTTTTTCCGGAGATACATTCAGCGGATCCTGGGGGTACTGCGAGCAATCCACCGGACACCCCTGGACCGGGTCACGTTCGAAGGCAGCTCCCCAGACGGCAGCATCAGTATTGCAGCAGCCGGCACAATCGATTACTATCGCAGGCAACTGGAGTGCCGTAATAAACATGACCTCTTTTCTGAAAGAGAACCACTGGCTGAATTTTAAGCAGAACGGTTCGGCAGTTCATGGCTCATATTCTTCTGGTAATGGCAGGATCACTGCTACGCTAACCGGTAATGTGCTGGAAGGTGTGTGGATGCAGGATTCGTCCATGGTTCGCTGTACTGCCCCGCGGACCAATAATGACGGAGTTTCGACACATTACTGGGGAGGGATCAAGCTGACATTTTCAGGAGATGGGTACAGTGGGGCATGGGGGTACTGTGAAGAATCTCCCGGTTATGCCTGGACCGGAATCCGCGTAAAATAATTTTTCTGATGTAAGCCACTGGAGGATGTGCCATGAAACGAATTCCATTGATTGCAGGAGCGTTGCTGCTGGCCGTGTGCAGTTCCTCACCTGCCGAAGAGGCAAAGGGCAGTATCGACTGGAGCGGCGGCTTTATCCTTGCCACCGGACAGGGGTCCGCTAATCCGAAAGCCAACAAGGCCAAGGCACGAATCAACGCTCTCCGGGCGGCCGAAGTCAGTGCCCAGCGGGCGCTGCTTGAAACCATCAAAGGTGTCCGCATCAGCTCCCAGACAACCGTCGAAAATTCCATGCTGACGGAAGACATAATCAAAACGCGGGTCGACGGGATTGTCAAAGGTGCCATTAAAGTCCAGGAGCAGGTAGAAGAGATCGAGGGATCCCTGCTGGCCACGGTGACCATGAAAATCTGCATGAGCAGCGGTCCCGCTGAATGTGCATCAAAACCGTCCCTGGTCAATGCCCTTTCCCT
>DCNF01000043.1:0-11966 GCA_002322035.1 Geobacter sp. UBA1603 | reverse complement strand
CGCCCTCCCCAGTATGACCCGGGCAAGCCGGTTACCGGCATTGTGTTCAATCTGGACGGGCGCTACTTCGAACGGGAGTTGCTTCCGGTCGTGGTGACGACGGCGTCCGGCGAGAAGGTCACCGTTTACTCGGTCAAGGTTGTCAATCCCAGTGTCGTGCGGACATACGGTGCCGTGCGGTATGCCGAAACTATTGATATCGCCAGGCAGAACCAGGCTGCCGGCGCCAATCCGATGATCATTTCCGTTGACGATATTACCAAGGAAAATATGATCCTTATCCGCAGCAGCGATGCCAGACTGCTGAAAGAAAACTGCAGCCATGGCAACAACCTGCTGGGCGATGCCAAGGTCATCATTTCTGCCAAGTAGCTGAAGATCGGAGGAATAGCGACAAAAACGATGCCCGCAGGAAAGCCTGCGGGCATCGTCAGTTTCTGGGCTTGATCAGGCGCGGGGTTGCTGGCTAGAATTTCATCAGGAGGCCGCCCCATGAGAGTCCGCCGCCAAATCCCATGGTCAGGACGGTCTGGCCCGGCTTGATAGTGCCGTTGGTCATGTTCTCGGCCAGTACCAGAGCCACCGAGGCAGCCGAGGTGTTGCCGCAGCGGTCAAGGTTGAGCAGGAAGCGCTCCTTGGGGTAGCCGAACTTTTTGGAGATGAAGTCGATCATCCGTACATTGGCCTGGTGCGGGATGATGTAATCAAGCTCTGAAGGTGATATGCCCGCTTTCTCGCACAGTTTGACAATGATCTCCGGGATAACCTCTGTGGCAAAGACATACACCTGCTTGCCTGCCATCTGGAAATAGACTTCGCGGGCGGCGATTGTTTCGGCGGTGACCGGCTTGCGCGACCCTGACGAAGGGACCTGGATCAGCGGCCATCCCTTGCCGTCACTGCGCATATAGGTGTGCTGGATGCCGATCGAAAGGCTGCCGTCGTTTTTCAGAATCACTGCTCCGGCGCCATCCCCGAAGAGCGGGCTGGTGTTCTTGTCATTGAAATCGAGGATTTTTGAATAGGTGTCGGCACCGATTGCCATGACAGTTTTGTACTTGCCGCACTTGATAAAATTGTCTGCCGTCTCGAGCGCATAGACAAAACTGGAACAAACCGAATTGACATCAAACGCAAAGGCGTTCCTGGCCCCGATGTTTTCCTGCACCATGCAGGCGGTCGCCGGCAGGATCATGTCGGGCGTTGAGGTGCCAAGGACGATACAATCGATCTCTGATGCATCAATGCCGGTATTTTCAAGGGCATTTTTTGCCGCAATCGTGGCCAAATCCGAAGTGGACTGGTCGGCATGGGCAAAGCGCCGCTCGCGAATCCCGGTGCGGCTGTAAATCCACTCTTCGGCATTCTCAACCAGATAATCAAAGTGACTGTTGGGTATGACCCGCTCCGGCATGCAGACACCGCCACCGACAACACGTGAAATAATCATAATCTCCCCTATTCTGCCCGACGGGCCAGCCGTCGGATTTTTATTTGTATTGTAACCTTTTTAGCTATCTCATAAAATAACACTGTTTGTCAATTGCTTTGGCCGGGCCGTCATGGTTTGCATGACCAGACAACTGCTGCGGGGAGATCAGGCCTCCGGATTCGGAGGTTCAGCATCACGGCTTTTGAGGATATCAGCCACGGCATAGGCCCAGACCAGAAAAAATGCCGCCAGCACACCCCGGCCAGCGCCAGATGCTCCCTGCAGCGCCACGGCACTATCTGCCGCAGTGATCGTTACGGCGCCGCCGGCAATTTTTGCCGCAATTACCGGCGAAAGTCCGCGCAGAACCACAAACAGGCCAAACAGCAGAATCAGGTTGACAGCCATGATGAGGGCGGCACCTCTGCCCTTCCGGCCGAGATAGAGCTGCCCCAGGCCGGGCAGAACAAAGGCGGAAAGCAGTAAGGCCTTGAGCTTCCGGTTCATGCGGTGCCCCCAACGTCCGCCGCAGCGGCACAATACTGATAGTACTGGCACATCGGACAACCTCCGTAAAAACAGTCAAGGCGGCCGAAATCGCCGCCTTTTTAGGGTTTCTTATAGCATCTTGCCGGATCGGTGGCAAGCGTTCCGCATTCTGCTTTGACTTTGCAAGCTCTTTGCGGCATATTCACACCTTACCTTATCTACGCAAGGAGCGTCCCGTGTTTTTGATGGGCAATATCCTGTTCGCCCTGGCCAAGCTTGTCGAACTGGCCAGCGGCCTTTTGACGGTCTACAAGTACATCCTCCTGGCCAGTGTCATCATCTCCTGGGTCAATGCCGACCCGTACAACCCGATTGTTAATTTTATCTACCGGGTTACTGACCCGCTGCTGCGAAGGATCCGCCGCTACATGCCCGATACCGGGATGCTTGATCTTTCACCGCTGGTTGCGTTTGCGGCTATTTACATGCTTCAGATCGTCGTGTTTGACACCGCCTACCACTATCTGATCACATCAAGCATGGCGCTTAAACTGAGATGAGAGGATGACCGGATGAAGATCACCCCGCTCGATATCCAGCAGCAGCAGTTTAAAGGGAAAACCTTTGGCGGTCTCGATCCGAACGACGTCGATTCGTTCCTGCAAACCGTGGCCGGCGAAATGGAAAATCTGATCCGCGAGAATAATGAACTCAAGGAACAGCAGGCCCGCCAGAGCCGCGAAATGCTCGACATGGCCGAGAAAGAGCGCGAACTGCGCGAAACTCTGCTTTCGGCCCAGCGTGTGATCGAGGAGATGAAAGCCAATGCCAGGAAAGAGGCGGACCTGATTGTCTCCGAAGCGGAGCTGAAGGGCGAGCGGATCGTCGCTGATGCCGAGCGTCAGCTGGGTGATCTCAAAGCCCGCATTGAGGAGGCCCGCCGCCAGAAGGTCCAGTTCGAGATCAGTTTCAAGGCGCTGCTTGACAGCCACGCCCGCATGCTCTCCGGCGATGAGCCGGCCTGACCGGCCGCTCTGCACCGTCACCGAAGACGGGATCGTCATTACCCTTCATATTCAGCCGCGTGCCTCCCGCTGCGAACTGTGCGGAATACAGGACAATGCCATCAAGATCAGGCTGACCTCTCCACCGGTCGACGGTGCCGCCAACAAGCTCTGCCGCGAGTTTCTGGCCGGGCTGTTCCGGGTACCGAAGTCTGCCGTTGAGATTGTCTCCGGTGAAACATCACGCCACAAGCGGATTCGCATCGCTTCACCTGACCCGCAACGGCTGCAGCGGATCATCGATCAGATAACCGCCAGTTCGCAGTTCGATGTAACTGGCAGATAACTCGAAAGGAATACAACAGAATGGCACAGGCTAAAAGCGGCGATACCGTCCGGGTACATTACACCGGCACACTGGATGACGGATCGATTTTTGACAGCTCTGAAGCGAACACTAATCAATGCGCTGATGATGAATGCAGTGACGACAGCTGCGGCTGCGGCAGCGGGCCGATGGAGTTCGTAATCGGCGAGGGGCGCCTGATCCCCAAATTTGAGGCCGCAGTGATCGGACTTGAGCCGGGGCAGAGCGTCACAGTCAAGATTCCGGCTGACGAGGCTTACGGCCAGCGGGCCGAAGAAATGGTTGCGGTAATTGACCGCAGCGAAGTGCCGGCCGACATCAACCCGGAGCCGGGTGACCACATGGAGGTTGTTCTCCAGGACGGCCGGCCCCTTCCTGTCATGGTAACCGAAGTGACAGAAGCCAGCATAACTCTGGATGCCAATCATCCTCTGGCCGGCTATGACCTGACTTTCGCCATCCGCCTTGTTGAAATCGTATGATTTTTTCCGGTTGACAATCGCCAGTTTTGTATTAAGATAAAAATTATCTTGTTAGGTATCAAATATACAGCGAAAGGAGCCCTGCCATGTGGACTGAAAGATTCAGGATTCGTCCGGTATCCCACTGCAAAGAGGGTTGCCCTCGTTGGCCCGCCGTGTAGACCAGTTACGGCGGGCGTTACGGAAAGAAGCCCCGTATCATTCGATGCGGGGCTTTTCTTTTGTCGTTCTTCTGGGTATGATGCGGAAACATTGCACAACGTCATGGTGACACCGTAGACGTTGTGCAAGAGATTCACATTGACAGGCAGATACACGTGATCGTGAGCATCCCATGAAAAAACTAGCCATCGTCTTCTCACTGCTGATTCTGGCCGGAGCCGCCGCCGCGTTTCTGTTCCATAAGCGTACACCCGAGATAACCTATAAAACCGCCAAGGTCGAGCGGGGCACCATCGTGGCCACGGTCGCCGCCACCGGCAATCTGTCAGCGGTTACCACCGTGCTGGTTGGCACCCAGGTTTCTGGCACCATCCAGAAGCTCTTCGTCGATTACAACTCGCGGGTGAAGAAAGGGCAGGCCATCGCCGAGATCGACCCTTCTCTCTTCAATGCAACGGTGGAACAGGCCCAGGGGAATGTGCTGAATGCCGAGGCAAACCTGCAGAAGGCCAAAGTGACCCTTGCCGATGCCGAGCGCACCTCTGCCCGGAACAGAAAATTACTGGCCGATGGTATCATCTCCCAGGGTGATTATGATATCGCCGAAACAGCTTTCCAGTCGGCCAAGGCGGCGGTCAGGGCGGCCGAAGGGAGTGTTGCCCAGACCAGAGGGAGCCTGATGCAGGCCAAGACAAACCTGCGCTACTCGGTGATCCGCTCGCCGGTTGACGGGGTTGTCATTTCCCGTGCGGTCGACGTGGGACAGACGGTTGCCGCCTCCTTCCAGACGCCGACCCTTTTTACCATCGCCCAGGATCTGACCAAGATGCAGATCGAGGTCAGTGTCGATGAGGCCGATATCAGCCGGATCATGATGGGGCAGAAGGCGACGTTCACGGTCGATTCCTACCCGGAGCAGACCTTCAGGGGAAACGTGGTTCAGATCCGCAGCGCCCCGGTGATCACCCAGAACGTGGTCACCTACGTTGTCGTGGTCAACGTTGACAACAGTGAACTGAAGCTCAAGCCGGGCATGACCGCCAACGTGTCGGTCGAGGTGGCCCGCAAGGATGACGTACTCAAAATCCCTCCGGCAGCCATGCGCTTCAAGCCGAGGGGGGGCGACAAGGATAAGGCTGCCGCCTCGGGGGAAAAACGTCCGTCTGGGGCTCCGCAGGGGGGCGGACAGCGAGACGGAGGAAAACCAGGCGGCCGCAAGGGTGGCGGACAGCAGGTATACATACTCAAGGAGGGCAAGCCGGTTGCCGTACCGGTCAAGACCGGTATTGCCAATAGCAGTGCCTATGAACTGGCAGAGGGCGCTGTGAAGGAAGGTGACGAGGTCATCACCGAGCAGAGTGGCGGCGACAGCGGCAAGAAGAAGCCCAGCGCATCGCCGATGGGCCGGCCGTTTTGATTCATGGTGTATTTGATTGACACGAGTTGCCAGATTGGAACATGACCGGACGATGACACCATCGCAGAAAATAATGATCGTTGCCGGAGAGGCCTCCGGCGACATCTACGGCGCTGATCTGGTCCGGGCTGCGCAGAGCACCGATCCGGGCTTGGTTTTTTTCGGCATCGGCGGCGCCAGGATGCGCGAATCCGGCGTGGATACGCTGGTGGACTCGGCTGCCATGGCGGTGGTCGGTGTGGTGGAGGTGCTCAAGCATTTTGATGTCATCGCCGCCGCGTTTAGCCGGCTGAAAAAAATCCTCCTGACCGAGCCTCCGGCTCTTCTGATCCTGATCGACTATCCGGGATTCAACCTGCGACTAGCGAAGGTCGCCAAACGTGCCGGAGTAAAGGTTCTCTACTATATCAGTCCGCAGATCTGGGCCTGGCGTCAGGGGCGGGTGAAGAAGATCGCCCGGCTGGTCGACCACATGGCGGTGATCCTCCCCTTTGAAGCCCCCTTTTACGAAAAAGCCGGGATACCGGTCACATTTGTCGGACATCCGATGCTCGACATGGTGCAGGTCCGCGCTTCGCGTCATGAGGCGGCTGCTGAACTGGGACTCGACCCGGAACGGAAGGTCATCGGCCTGTTCCCCGGCAGCCGGCGCAACGAGATCGACAAACTGCTTCCAACCATCTGCCGTGCCGCAGCGCTCCTGCAGGAGCGCTATGCCGGTGTCCAGTTTATCCTCCCGCTGGCCTCGACCCTGACGGAAGCCGATATCACGCCGCAGCTGACCGCCGCCGGCATCCGGCCGGTCGTCACCCGCGATGCCATCCATATGGTCATGCGTGCCTGTGACGCTGTCATCGCCGTTTCCGGCACGGTAACCCTCGAGATCGCCCTGGTCGGTACGCCGATGGTCATTGTCTATAAGCTGGCCCCGCTCACCTACCAGCTGGCAAAGCGGCTGGTGAAGGTCGACGCCATCGGCCTGTGCAACATTGTTGCCGGTGAGCCGGCGGTGCGTGAACTGATCCAGGACGATGCCAACCCGGAGGCGATCAGCGCCGAGATCAGCCGCATCCTTGATGATCCAGCCTATGACGCCGGGATTCGCGGCAAACTGGCAACGGTGCGGCAAAAACTGGGTAAGGGGGGCGCTTCGGCCAATGTGGCTGCGCTCATCCCGAGCCTGATCGGCGGCGTCCCATGAAAAAAATCGGCTGGCTGCTGCAGGCCGCTGTCTTCTACAGCTTCACCTGGCTGTTTGCCTACCTGCCAGCACCAGCTGCCGACCGGCTCGGCCAGCTGGTCGGGCGGGGGATCGGCCTGGTTCTGCGGAGCCGCTGGCACATCGCCGTGGACAATATCCGCCAGGCTCTGCCGTTCATGACCGCATCGCCGCACTGGCACTACCACACCACCGATCCGGAAGAGATTGCTCGCCAGGTGTTTCGCAATATTGGCCGCTCCTTGGCCGAGACCTGCCGGCTCTACCATGGGCGGGGCGATGCGCTGATCGCTTCCATCGAAGTGCGCGGACGTGAACATTATCTGGCGGCCAGAGCGAAGGGAACCGGCCTGATTTTTCTGACCGGCCATTGCGGCAATTGGGAACTGCTGGCATTGGCCTTCAGCAGCATCTTCGGTGAGGGGATGACGGCACTTGCCCGGCGCCAGAACAATCCCTATCTCAACCGAATGGTGGAGAAAATGCGCATCCGTTACAAAAGCCGGGTCATATACAAGCAGGGAGCCCTGAAAGGGATGCTGGCCGCCCTGAAGCGAGCGGAGCTGATCGGTATTCTTGCCGACCAGGCGGTTTTCGCTGAAGAGGGGGTGCTGATTGATGTTATGGGTCGTAAAGCCTGGGCTTCCAAAGCTCCGGTCATCATCGCCCAGAAGAGCGGGTCTCCGCTCATCCCGACCTTCATCCATCGGGAAGGGATGCGGCAGATCATCACCTTCTATCCGGAACACCGTTTCAGCGGAGATATGAGCAATGAGGGGATCGTACGGGAAACCCAGGCGCTGTCACGCTATGTCGAGAACTATGTGATTGCCAACCCAACCCAATGGTACTGGGTACACAGGCGCTGGAAGCGCGCGGGAGAACGTGCCCTATGAAACATTCATCTCTATTGCGTGAGACCGGTTTAACACTTCTGTTTCTTGCAATCGCGACCTGGCTGATCACAGTGACCAACCTGGACCGGGCGCTCACGGCATATTTTCCTGTAGCCGGAACGTGGCCGGTCGGAGACCTGCCCTTCTGGCAGTTTTTTTACAAGATCGACCGTGTGCCATCATTCATACTGGGCGGCTGCTCCCTTGCTCTGGCACTGTACGGCTGTTTCAAGCCGGCATGGGCTTCATGGAAGCGCCGGGGCCTTTTTCTGGTTGTTCTCCTGGTTATCGGGCCGGGTATTCTGGTAAACTCTGTTTTCAAACAGCACTGGGGTCGTCCGCGGCCACGTGAAGTTGTCGAGTTCGGCGGTACAAAGCAATTCCTGCATCCCTGGCAGAAGGGGATTTCCGGGAAGGGACGGTCATTCCCCTCCGGCCATGCCTCGGCGGCCTTCTATCTGTCAGCGCCCTATTTTGTGTATCGCCGCTCGAACAGGCGCCGGGCCCTGGCCTGGTTGACCGGCGGGCTGGTGTTCGGCATCCTGATGTCCGTGGCCCGTATCACCCAGGGGGGGCATTTTCTTTCCGACTGCCTCTGGGCCTGGGGGCTCGTCCAGCTCACTGCGCTGCTGCTGTCAGGCCTGATCCTTCCTGATTCAGTTGATGGCGATCAGCCCCATCCACACTAAGTGCATGTTTTTTTTCTGTTACAACATACTGTCGCTGTTTCTGCTGATTCCGGTCTGTATCTACCATTTCTACCGGTCAGCCAGCCGTGGCCGCAAAGCGGCCTTTGGCGAGCGTTTCGGCTTCATTCCCGCAGTTCACCGGCTCCGGAAAGGCGACCGTCCGGTTATCTGGCTCCACGCCGTCTCCGTTGGCGAAACAATCGCCGCCCGCCCACTCCTGAAGGCATTGCGCAGCCATTATCCGGACCACGCCATCGCCTTTTCCTGCACCACCGAGACCGGCCGCAGTCTCGCCGAGGGGTATGCCGAACAGGATCTCTGCTTCTACTTCCCGTTCGATTTCCTGCCGGCAGTCAGCCGCGCGCTGGATACAATCCGCCCCCGGCTGATCATCATCATGGAAACCGAGATCTGGCCGAATTTCACCCGTCAGGCCGCCCTTCGCGGCATACCGGTGCTGCTTGCCAACGGCAGAATTTCCGACCGGTCGTTCCCCCGCTATCTCCGTTTTTCCTGGTTCTTCAGGCAGGCCCTGCAGTATTTTGCGGCCCTCTGTATGCAAACGGAGACGGATCGGCAGCGGATTACGGCGATCGGGGCAGCGCTTGAGCGCACCATAACCGCCGGCAACCTCAAATATGATATTCCCAGCCGCCTGATTGAACCGGAAGAACGGCTGGCCTTGCGGCGCCAGTACGGAGTGCCCGAGGATTGCTGTGTGCTTGTTGCCGGAAGTACCCACCCCGGCGAGGAAGAGCAGATTGTCCCGGTCTACCGTGCACTGCTCAAGGAAGGATTTTCCCTGTTCCTCGTGCTGGTGCCCCGTCATCCGGAACGTGGCGGTGAGGTTGAAATGCAGCTTCGGCACGACGGGTTCAACAGTCGCCGCCGTTCCGGTTGTAGCGACTACCAGGAGCCCCAGAGCCCGGGAGAGGTTCTGCTGGTCGATACCATTGGCGAACTGATGAAGCTGTATGCCCTGGCCGACCTTATTTTTGTGGGGGGGAGCCTCGTCCCGACCGGCGGCCATAATCTGCTCGAACCTGCCTCGGTCGGCGTCCCCTCGCTTTTCGGCCCTCACATGACCAACTTTCGTGAGATCACGGCACTGGTGCTGCAGTACGGTGCCGGGATCCAGGTTGACTCCCCCGATGGCCTGCACTCTGCCTGCCGGGAAATGATCACCTGTCCTGATCTGCGGAACGTTCTCGGACAGAATGGTCTGAAACTGCTGCGTGACAGCGGAGGAGCAACCAGACGGCACATGGAGGTCGTTACCAGCTATCTATGAATGGTGTTCCGGCCACATACTGGCGCCGCATGGCAAACGGCAGCGACCGTCGTATTGTCGCCCGGATGCTCGTGGCACTCCTGACGCCGTTTTCCCTGTGCTACGGCCTGATTCAGCGCGGCCGGGCGGTGTTGTACCGTCGGGGTTTCTGCGCCGTCAAACATCTGCCCCGGCCGGTTGTCTCAATCGGCAACATTACCGTCGGTGGCACCGGAAAAACTCCGGTAACGGGCTGGCTCGCCGGAAGATTGCTTGCAGAGGGATACCGGGTCTGCGTCCTGTCCCGGGGTTACGGGGGGACACTGGAGGGGACCGTTGCCGTGGTTTCCGACGGGACGAATATCCTGCTCGGCCCCCGTGAATGCGGCGATGAACCCTATCTGCTGGCCTCGACCATACCCGGACTTATGGTACTCATTGGCAGTGACCGTTATGCCGCAGGGATGTGTGCCATGGAACGCTCTGCTCCTGATGTTTTTCTGTTGGACGACGGATACCAGCACATCCGGCTGCACCGCGACATGAATATCCTGCTGCTCGATGCCTCATCCCCCTTCGGTAACGGCCACTGTCTTCCGGCCGGCTCGTTGAGAGAGCCTCGATCGGCCTGTCATCGAGCCGACTGGGTCATACATACCCGCTGCGAGACGGCGGATGTTGCGGTTCCCGATCTTGGAAACATTCCCCGGGCGTCTGCCGGTCACGAACTGCGTGATCTCGTCCCGCTGGCCGGAGATGGCGGACCGATCGAACTCGCTCGGCTACAGGGAAGATCGGTGGCTGCGTTTGCCGGAATTGCCGACCCGGAACGGTTTTTCGCTGACCTGCAGCGCTGCGGGGCACGTCTTGTGTACACAGCATCCCTGCCGGATCATGTGCGGTACGATGACCGCCTGATTGGAGATCTCCTTACTGCAGACGCAGATTTTTATGTCACCACCGAGAAGGATGCGGTCAAGCTGCGGTCAATGCCGCGGAAGCTTGACAGCACGGTCATGGTTGCCAGGCTCCGCCTTACCGTTCATGGGGGCGAAAGGCTTTTCAATGATCTGCGCAATCTGCTTCAAAAAAGTTGACAAATATGGCATTATCTCCGTTCACAATCCCGGAGACAGAAACACATGATCGCTGCCGAACTGCTGGCACTGCTAGCCTGCCCTTCCTGCAAGGGCCCTGTTACCCAGACCAATGACGCTGCCTCACTCGTCTGCCCGTCATGCCGGCTCCGTTATCCGGTTCGGGAAGGAATCCCGGTCATGCTTCTGGATGAGGCGGAAACGCTGCAGGGGGACGGAGACCAGAGCTTGTGACCGTCCTCGAAGGCTGTAACCCCTCACGGATACTGATCAGGGCGGTCAACTGGATCGGCGATGCGGTGATGACCACACCAGCGATCGGAATGATCAGGTCACGCTTCCCCCGGGCGGAAATAACGATTCTGGCCAATCCGCTGGTTTCAGAGCTGTTTTCTCCTCACCCGTATATCGATCGGGTCGTCACGTTCGATCGTGCCGGGCGGCACCGCGGGGTAAGGGGACGGCTCCGGTTGGCCGCTGAAATCAGAAGGATGAACTTCGACCTGGCCATAATCCTGCCGAACTCCTTTGATTCTGCCCTTGTCCCCTGGCTGGCGAGGGTTCCGGTCCGGATCGGCAAACAAAGCGACGGCAGGGGGTTCATGTTAACCTCGCGCTATTCACCTGTTGAACTGCCGCCACTGCCCCACGAGATTGAATACTACTGCAATCTTGTGCGTCATTTCGGGATATCAGGTGAAAACAGTGGACTCGTGCTGCAGACGACAACTGAAGAAGACCGGGCAGCCGCAGATCTGCTGGCTATGCATGGGATCGGCCACGATGATTTCATCCTCGGGCTGAACCCCGGTGCTACTTTTGGCGCGGCTAAACGCTGGTATCCAGAGCGGTTTGCCGGTGCCGCACAGCAATTGGCCGACATGTGGAATGCCCGGCCGGTCATTTTTGGAAGCCCGGCGGAACGGCCATTGGCCGATGCGATTGCCACCCATCTGGGCGGCCGGGGGCTCAATCTGGCAGGAACAACCACTGTCCGCCACCTGATGGCGCTGATCAGGCGCTGCAACTTTTTAATCACCAACGACTCCGGCCCGATGCATATTGCTGCGGCGTTCGGAGTTCCGCTGGTGGCTGTTTTCGGCCCGACCGACCACGCCACCACATCACCCCGGAGTAACACGGCTGTCATTGTCCGCAAACAGACAGAATGCGCACCCTGCAAGCTGCGGGAATGCCCGACGGATCACCGCTGTATGACGGCCGTGACGGCCGATGAAGTGGTGGCGGCGGCGAAGCAGATAGCAGCAACTTGTCAATAGAGACTCCCATACTATGAATCACAATTTAAAACGCACCCTCAACTACATGAAGCCTTATTGGGGCTTACTTCTGTTTTCCGCTCTCTGCTCTTTAGTTGTTGGGGCAATGGACGGTGCGTTTGCCTACCTGGTGGAGCCGGTACTGAAGAGGATTTTCTCCGG
>DCNF01000058.1 GCA_002322035.1 Geobacter sp. UBA1603 | reverse complement strand
TTTCTATTTGCAGCTACTGACAGCATCTTTTTTATTCAAAAAAAATCCTCTGTTCGAGCCAGGCCCACCAGAGGAAATAAATACATGGCTCTGTGCTCACGATTGCATCGTTCGTCAACCGTGAGACCTCCCATGAGAGTAATGTGATTAAGCCGCTTTCAACATCGGAACCAGCGCCTGACGGACCTTTTTCAAGGCCCCCTCCTCAATCTGGCGAACCCTCTCGCGGGAAATTGAAAAGTGGCTGGCAATCTCCTGCAGTGTCATCGGCTCATCGGCCGTGATCCGCCGCTCAATCACAAAACGCTCCTTTTCATTCAGGCCGGCAACAACGCGGGCAACATGGCGCTGTAGGTTCTGGTTCTCCTGAAACTCCGCCAGAGCCTCTTCCTGATTCATCCGCTCGTCGGCAAGACTCTCCAGCATAGTCATGCCTTCGCCCCCTGGCAGTTCGGCATCAAGGGATACATCGCCGTGCAGCCGCTGCCCCATCTCTTCCACTTCATGGTCGGCAACGTTCAGGGAAAGCGCTGTGGCATGAATATCGTCTGCATCATCCCCTCCCAGGCGGCGAATGGCGTCTTTGGCTTCGCGCAGCTTGAAGAAAAGCTTGCGCTGGGCTTGGGTCGTACCGATTTTGAGCAGACTCCAGGCGGAAATAATATGGTTCTGGATATACGCCCTGATCCACCAGACCGCATAGGAGATAAGCCTGACACCCTTGTACGGGTCGAACTTTCTGACCGCCATCATCAGCCCGACATTACCCTCCTGGATCAAATCGAGCATCTTGACACCGTAATGACGGAATTCTGAAGCGATCTTCACCACAAAACGGAGATTTGAGGTAATCAGTTTATGGGCCGACTCAAGATCTTTCTCTTCGAAAAATTTTACGGCATAACGACGTTCCTCCTCTTCCGTCAGCAGGGGGAACTTTCGAATTTCAGCAAGATATACCGTAAGACTGTCGGCAACAACCGGTAGTGTGGCAACCATTTTTTTATCCTCCCGCACAATCGGTTTTAGCACTCGTAACACCTGACTGCTAAAACTATAGCAAGCCCCCTGATAAAAATCAAGCCCTTGCCGATCAGCGGCCGGTGATCTTTTTCCAACTGCTGCCCGCCAGCTCGACCAGCCCGTTGATCGTGCGGGTATAAAATTTCCTGACCGGTATCCGGTTGACAAGCAGATCGCCGTCCCTGCGCTCCAGACGAACCGGATCTCCTAGAACACACCCAGAGATCTGACTGTGGTATGAGCCGTCAACTCCGAAGAGAAAGCGGAAGTTCCCAGCACTGGAGGGACAGGACACGATCAGGATGACGGCCTCGGGTTGACCGCTCTTGTAATTGAACCGTGTGGCTGACGTTACGAATCGGCCTTCCACCGGAACCCCTTCAGCCAGCACCGTGTCAAAGGCGATCCCCTTCGGTTTCAGTGATCCGAGCAGGGGCAGCCCCCACGGCTTGAACGGCTCGTGGCCACGCGAGCGATACGATGATGTCCGCTCAAGAAGCGTCACGACATTGTTGTTGATCGGGCCGCCGATCGAATGGGCCAGCCCGGCATCAAAACCCCGCTCTGTAATTAACCGGTGATTCTCAACAATCTGGATCATTCCGGTCGCACCGAGCGGGTGCCCCCTCCCCTTCAGCCCTCCGGTCAGATTCGTGGGGAACATGCCGTTCTCCCCGGTCAGGGAGTCGTCGAAAAGCGCATCCAGGATGTGTGACGGGCGGACCACCCCAAGGTCAACCATGTTGATCGGCCCAAAACCGTTGAACGGATCATGCATGTTGACATGGATTCGGCCGGCCAGCGAACGGATATCCTTGATGCCGGCCATGCCATAGGCATAGGAAGCGGCGATTACGGTGGCAGGGAATGAATGAAAATAGCGCCGGTCGGCAATCGTCGGAATGTCGGTTGCACTGCCGACACCGCTGACCATGACATCCTGGGGCCTCGATGTCAGGATCACCGCCGCCATGCCATCCGACATGGGGCAGTAATCGTGGTAGCGCAGCGGCGACCAGTAACGGTAATTGGCACCGCTGGCAACCTGCCGGTAGTATTCATCCACTTCCAGGGGAAACCGGTTGTGGGCATCCGGATTGCGTGCGGCAAACCGCTGACTGCGGGCGGTCAGCATGGCCGAAAAGGCACTCCATTCCTCGTCCGACAACCCGAGCCGTTCCTGAAGCGCACGGGCCACCAGGGCACCGCAGGCCGGCATGGTCAGGCCGAATTCAGCTTCATCCCGGTCGATCACTCCGGCAATGATCCGGGTTGATTCGGCGGTCGAAGCATCGCTCATCTTCTGGATTCCTATCGCCAGGACAGAA
Source organism: Geobacter sp. UBA1603 (assembly GCA_002322035.1). Lineage (GTDB taxonomy): Bacteria > Desulfobacterota > Desulfuromonadia > Geobacterales > Pseudopelobacteraceae > UBA1603. Next base: position 3,106 of record DCNF01000058.1, on the reverse strand, counting down.
TCATAACGGCCCGACGCGACCTCCAGATACGCATTTTCAAAGGCCGAAGCCCCTGAAGAGGAAGCCGTATCAATCAAAACCGACTTGGCACCGGATATGCCAAGGATTCCGGCAATCTTTGCCGCAGTGTTGTCGACGCCGGAAAACGCGGCCGGGTTCTGGCTGCCAACCACAACCGCCTCAATGTCCCGACGACGGACGGGGCTTCCGCTGAAAACCTCTCCACAGCGTTCAGCCATTTCGAGGAAGGAGAGATTCTCCTTGTCCTTGCCGTTGTAACGCCCCACCGGCCCCATCCATGATGCTGCGACATATACCGGACGGGAGCAAACCGATCTGTTCATGAGACTCTCCTTTCGAAAAAAAAGACGCCCGAAGCGGGCGTCTTTCAGTGTAGCAGATTTATGCCGGGCGGCAAGTTACTTGCGCAGCACTTTGATCACAGCCGAGAAATCCTCTTCTCCCCAGCCATCCTCGACACCTTTGGCATAGACTTCACTGGCGGCCTCGGCAGCCGGTAGATGCAACCCCATCAGGCGTGCGGCATTCATGACCATGTGCAGCTGCTCGTGAACATATTTCAGGGCCAGGCTGCGGGAGAAATCGCCCCGGGCCATTGCACGCCCCTTAAGATGGAACAGCGGTGAAGCAACACCGCGCGTATCGAGCACCTCAAGGATTTTGTCGGCATTGAAGCCCATCTTCTCGCCGAACACCAGACCTTCGGCCAGCACCTGAACCAGCTCGGCCTGAACCAGGTTGACGATAAACTTCATCTTGGTTGCATCGCCCACCTGGCCCACATGCATGACATTGAGCCCGAAACAGGAAAACGGCTCCCGGCAACGCCCCGCCACCGCCGGGTCTCCACCGACGATGATGGTTAAAAGACCATTGACCGCATGTTCCTTGCTTCCCCAAACCGGCGCATCAAGGTACATACAGCGCTTTTTGAGCGTTTCATCGGCCATTGTAAGGGTGGTTTCCAGGGAGTGGGTACCCATGTCGGCAAAAATGGTTCCAGGGGAGATGCCGGCCAGGATACCGCGCTCACCGAAAAACAGCCCGCCCAATTCATCGCCCTCGGGAACGATAGCAATTACAAGGTCTTTGCCCTTCGCCGCCTCGGCTGCCGATGCCGCCGCGACAGCACCCAGAGCAACCACATCGGCAACCGCCGGCTGGTCACTGTCAAAAACGGTCAGTTCATAGTTTCCCTTTGCCAGATTTGCCGCCATGTGGCGTCCGACCGTACCAAGCCCGATGAATCCGATTTTTCTCAACATTGTCAATGCCTCCTGTGCAGGTGTGTGGCTATAAAAAAATAATGTTTTATTTTATACAGCTTTTCTGGTGCTTGCAACAGACAAAATACACCTCGCCGCTATTTAACCCAGATATCCCATGAGGCGGATAATCCCTAACGGGATCTTTGGACTCCAATCCTGCCGCAGAGTTGAGAAAGTCTGCAGGTGGAGCAGCGGGGAGAAACCGGGTGGCAGTGATTCTGGCCGAATGCCACCAGCAGGTCATTGATTTCAATCCAGTGCTCGGAAGGAAGGATTCTGCGCAGAGCTGCTTCGGTCTGATCCGGTGTCCGGGTAGCGACATACCCCCAGCGGTTGCAGATGCGATGTACATGGGTATCAACACAGATACCCGGCGTGCCAAAGCCCAGAGTCAGCACCAGGTTGGCGGTCTTGCGCCCCACCCCCTTGAACATGAGCAGACCTTCAATGCTGTCCGGCATGATACCGCCAAGCTCTTCAGTGAGCTGGCGCGAAATCTCCCTGATCTGGCCGGCCTTGACGGCATAAAAGCCGGCGGGATAGATCAGGCGGGCAATGTCCTCTTCCGGTATCCGGCTCATTTCCTGCGGCGTTTCTGCTCGGGCAAAGAGCCGCGCAGATGCCGCTGCGGTTACCTCATCTCTGGTGCGCAGTGAAATAATGCAGGACACCAGTACCTTGTAAGGATTCCCCCCGCATCCGGCAACAACCGTAACCGCCGGAGTACGCCATGCGCGATATTCCTCGCGCAGGATCATCATCGCATCTTTGATCTGTTCAGGCGTCATGGGAAAAAATTGTAAACCAGTGACGAATCAGGCGCAAGAGTGGTTTTACTTTTGGGCAGACCCGAGGTATGCTTCGGCAATGCGATCAACCACGCCGGGAGATATCGATCTCCATATCCACTCCAGCCACTCTGACGGGGCACTGCCTCCTGCCGACCTGGTCAACCGGGCGGCAGATCTCGGCCTCTCCACCATAGCTCTGGCAGACCACGACTCCGTTTCCGGAGTTGCCGAAGCGACCACAACAGGAAGACAATTAGGCGTCACTGTTATTCCTGCGGTCGAGTTGTCGGTCCGCTACGAGAAATGGGAAGACGTCCATCTGCTCGGCTACGGCATAGATCACCTTGACCCCGGTTTTTTGAAGCACCTGCATGACTTCCGGCAACGGCGGGAGCACCGGAACGAAGAGATCCTCGAACGGATAAACCGGAGGCTGGCACGCCAGGGGCGGCGCCCCGTTCCGCTTGAGGCGGTACTGGCATTTGCCGGCGGCGCTGTCGGCCGTCCCCATATCGCCCGAGCCCTTATCGAACGGGGATATGCCGAAAACGTCGAGCATTCGTTTCAGGCGTACCTGATCCCCTGTAATGTTCCGAAGCACTACTGGCCGATGGATCAGGCGATCGCCGAAGTCCATCGCTGCGGAGGAATTGCGGTACTGGCCCACCCGACCAGCATAACCCGCGACCGTGAAATCCTGTCCGGCGTTATTGCCGGCCTCGCCACCACCGGTCTGGACGGAATCGAGGTCTACAACAATATGGCATCACGCGATGAGAGCGACTTTCTGTCAGATTGTGCCTTGAAACAGGGGCTGGTAATGACCGGCGGCTCTGATTTCCACGGCATCGAAGACGGCATCGAAATGGGACAGGGGCGGGACGGTATCCGGTTCAGCGACTCCCTTCTCGCCCCCTTGATGGAGCGGATTGCCAAACTCTCAACCGCCGGCCGCGCCGGCGCTTGAGCATATCGAACGCTAGCCGTTTTCCAACCCTGACGCATTGACGTGTGCTGTCAATAGTG
>DCNF01000030.1:21437-21815 GCA_002322035.1 Geobacter sp. UBA1603 | reverse complement strand
AACTCGGCGGCACAGGTGTCGACTCGCTTATAGACCGGCCGTACCCCGAAACTGTGGCGCAGCTGCCGTACCGTATCTTCGGCGGTATTCCAGAGCATGGCCAGCATCTTGTCGGAGAACCCCAGCTGCTTGGCGTCACGCAGCACCTCTTTCGTCACCCCGGCAAGCGGGATCTGGCGCAGTTCGTCCTCTTTCTCGACAATCTGCCGGATATTATGCAGAAACCAGGGATCGATGGCGGTGTTCTTGTGGATTTCGTCCACGGTCATACCACTGCGCAGCGCATCGGCCACATACCAGAGCCGGTCGGCATTCGGCACCCGCAACTTTTCCAGCAGCAGTTGCTGTTCTTTCTCCGTCAGGGCACGGCGGGTCTCA
>DCNF01000030.1:20272-21342 GCA_002322035.1 Geobacter sp. UBA1603 | reverse complement strand
GCCTTCTGGAACGACTCCTTGAAGGTCCTGCCGATGGCCATGACCTCGCCCACCGACTTCATCTGGGTGGTGAGGGTCGCGTCGGCAGCCGGAAATTTTTCAAAGGTGAAGCGGGGAATCTTGGTGACCACATAGTCGATGCTCGGCTCGAAGCAGGCCGGGGTCTCACGGGTGATATCGTTGGTAATCTCGTCCAGGGTGTAGCCCACGGCAAGCTTGGCAGCGATCTTGGCGATCGGAAAGCCGGTCGCCTTGGAAGCCAGCGCCGATGAGCGTGACACACGCGGGTTCATCTCGATGACCACCAACCGGCCATCCCGGGGATTGATGCCGAACTGGATATTGGAACCGCCGGTATCGACGCCGATCTCACGGATGATCTTCAGGGCGGCATCTCGGAGTATCTGATACTCCTTGTCGGTAAGGGTCTGGGCCGGGGCCACGGTGATCGAATCGCCGGTGTGGACCCCCATGGGATCGAAATTCTCGATGGAGCAGATAATGACGACGTTATCGGCGGTATCACGCATCACCTCCAGCTCATATTCCTTCCAGCCGATGACCGACTCTTCCACCAGGATCTCATTGGTAGGGGAAGCATCGATACCGGCCAGTGCCATCCGTTCGTATTCCTCCATATTGTAAGCGATACCGCCGCCGGTCCCCCCCAGGGTAAACGACGGCCGGATGATCGCCGGGAAACCGACATGCTTTACCACCGACAATGCTTCATCCCGGTTATGGGCCAGACCAGATTTCGGAATTGCCAGGCCGATCTTTTCCATCGCCTGCTTGAACAGGGTCCTGTCTTCGGCCTTCTTGATCGCCGGCAGTTTGGCGCCGATCAGCTCAACATTGAATCGCTCCAGCACTCCCATTTCAGCCACCGACACCGCCGTGTTGAGGGCGGTCTGACCGCCCAGGGTCGGCAGAAGGGCATCGGGGCGCTCCTTTTCGATAATCTTGGCCAGGATGTCCGGCGTCACCGGCTCCACATAGGTGCGGTCGGCAAAATCGGGGTCGGTCATGATGGTGGCCGGGTTGCTGTTGAGCAGCACCACCTCGAACCC
>DCNF01000030.1:16037-20208 GCA_002322035.1 Geobacter sp. UBA1603 | reverse complement strand
CCGGAATAGTCAAACTCGCAGGCCTGGCCGATGACAATCGGGCCGGCGCCGATGATAAGGATTTTTTTGATGTCGGTTCGTTTGGGCATTCGGTCACGATTCCTTTATTTGAGAGTAAAGTATATAGTCAGCGGTGCGGCTTCTCGCCTTGTACCGGCGAAAAAATCACATTTGCAATAAACGCGCTGATATCCGGCCATCCTGCAAAACGCCTTCAAGAGGTCGATGCACGGCGCAAGCACGCAAGGGGATACGGCGCGCCCATGTGAACGTCGAGTTTCCGAGCGGCCGGTACCACAGAAGATCGGACCACAGCCGTTCTGCAAGGGTCTCATCCTCTAAATGAAGGACCCCGCAGCACGCTACGGGGCACCACATCGGACAATTGTGATCTTTCACCGAAAAAGACTGCAGGTATTCTGCTTCAGAGAGAGTTTCAGTGGTGATTGGCGCGCCCGAAGGGATTCGAACCCCTGACCCACGGCTTAGAAGGCCGTTGCTCTATCCAACTGAGCTACGGGCGCAGCAATAGAAACAGACGGATTTCTATAACACATTGCCGCGGGGGAGGCAACCCTCGCCTGAAATGAAACGCTCAATCGTGGCGGGAAGCCCCCGCAATTATTTCAACAAGTTTCAGGTAAAGGCTGTCCCCGTCTGCAGCAGTGATCTTTTTTTTGTCGACCGTCGCCATCGGCATTTCCCGACATGCTGAACACTGCTTGATGCAGTCTTTGATTTTGATGTTGAGATCGGGAAACTCCTCGTGCAGACGCCGGTAGACTTTACCCTTCCCCTTATTGTGCTCACAGAAACGGACTTTCATACTACACCGCCAGAGGTGCGCCGGCAGGCGGAACAAAGACCCGCTGCCCCATTTCTCCGTCAATCATCAGGATTCCATGTCCATTGTCACCAACAAGTTTGAGCTTGGCGATCAGATCGCGGTCGTTATTCTCCTCTTCAATCTGCTCGGTTACAAACCACTGCAGGAAAATCTGGGTTGCATGGTCCTTTTCTTTAACCGCCTGCTCGGAAAGCTCGTTAATGCATGAGGTTATCAACTGCTCATGCACCAGGGTCTGCTGGAACATATCCAGCAGGCTCTTGTAACTGTTCGGCACAGCCTTGCTCGCCAGCAGCGCGATAGTCACCCCCTGGTCAACCAGATAGGTATAGAATTTCATGAAGTGGACCATTTCCTCCCGATACTGGACCATAAACCAGTTGGCCGCACCCTTAAGCCCCATTTCATTGCAGCATGAGGACATGGAAAGGTAGAGATGGGCGGAATAGAGCTCCAGATTCATGTGTTTGTTCAGGGAGTCGGCCATTTTTTTGCTGATCATGATTGCAAACCTCCGTAGGCTGTGTAATGGTAATGTCGACCAGTATAGTCGAATATAATGTTTTTTCAATCGGGAATCGTCCCCGTGAATCAATCGCGGCACACTATTTCTTGTGCATCACCAAGGAGCTCCGCATGATCTGCACCGACCGACTGATCGAAAAATTACACATGATCATGGAATTCTCCGCTCTGATCAACGCATCCCTTGACAGCAACCGGGTCAGGGACCGGGCAATTGAAGCCGCATCCCGCCTGGTTGAAGCCGATGCCGGAAGCCTTCTGCTGGTTGACCCGGACACGGGTGAGCTCTTTTTTGAAGTCGCCACGGGAGAAAAAGGGGACAAACTGAAGCAGATCAGACTGCAACCCGGCGAAGGGATCGCCGGCTGGGTCGCCCTGCACAAGCAACCCCTGATTATCGATGACGTCCAGTCTGACTCACGCTTCTTCCGGACCGCCGACAAGGTCAGCCAGTATGAAACACGTTCGATGCTGGCTGTTCCGGTTCGGGTTGGCGAGGATCTGATCGGTGTGCTCCAGGCGATTAACAAGCGTGAGGGGCAGTTTACCCCGGAAGACAGAGATATGCTGATATCGCTGGCAAACCAGGTTGCCCCGGCTATTGAGAATGCACGGATTCACGAGACCTTAAAGGAAACCTTCTACGGCATCAGCATGGCCCTGTCAGAGGCCCTCGAAAAACGTGACTACTACACTGGTGGACACACCAACCGGGTCAGCCGATACTGCATGGCGATCGCCAACCGGCTCAACCTGGGAGAGAAGGAGATGGAGGCACTCTGGCTGGCTTCAATTCTGCATGACGTCGGCAAAATCGGCGTTGCCGACAAGGTACTCCAGAAACCGGGGCGCCTCGACCGGGAAGAGTTTCAGGAGATGAGCCACCATTCTCTCTACGGCGCCGAGATCTTGAGCCACATTAAGACACACCATGCCATAATCCCGGGAGTCCGCAGTCATCACGAGCAGTTCGACGGCCAAGGCTACCCCGATCGTATCGCCGGAGATGACATCCCGCTGATCGCCCGAATCATCTCGGTCGCCGACGCTTTTGATGCCATGACCTCCGATCGTCCGTACCGCAAGGCTCTTTCTCACCGTGAGGCATTCGCGGAGCTTCAGCGTTGCCGGGGAAGCCAGTTTGACCCTCAGATAGTTGACGCGTTTGTAGCGGTTTCAAAGCAGGTCTGAATGGAAGAACCGGTCGGTGAGTCAGGATTGCGGGGGATTTTGCATAAGCCTGGTCAGCATGATAACCCCGACCAGGAACATGGGCAGGCTCAAAATCTGCCCCATTGAAAACAGCCCGAACAGGAACCCGACCTGGGCATCGGGCTGACGAAAAAACTCGACGATGAAGCGGAACAAGCCGTAGCCCGCAACGAAACTCCAGCCTGCCATTCCGACCGCGCCCCCTCTTGTACGGGAGAAAAAACGCACAACCAGAAAAAGCAGCAAACCTTCCAGAACCGCTTCGTAAAGTTGCGATGGATGGCGCGCAAGCGGCCCACCCCCCGGGAAGACAACCCCCCAGGGTACTGTTGTTTCACGGCCGTACAGCTCGCCATTGATAAAATTTCCGATCCGGCCAAGCCCCAGGCCGACCGGCGCGCAGAGGGCGGCCATATCGATCAGCGCCCAGAAAGAAATCCTTTTCCGGCGCGCAAACAGCGCAAAGGATGCGACAACCCCCAGGAAACCGCCGTGGAAGGACATCCCCCCTTCCCACACCGCCAGCAGCTTAAGCGGATTTTCCAGGTAAAATCCGGGATTGTAGAACAGGATATATCCAAGTCTCCCGCCCAGCACAACACCCATGGCGCCCCAGAAGACCAGATCGGCAACATCGTCCCTGGTGAGCGGCAGCCCCTTTCTGCGGACTTCGGAGCGGATGATCAGATATGTGCCGACAAAACCCAGAACGTACATCAGCCCGTACCAGCGGAACTGGAGCGGGCCGATGCTTAAAAACACAGGGTCAATCCGGGGAAACTGCATAACGGCGCTTCAGAGTCCGCAGCCGCAGCTTCTGGAACAGCTTCCGGTCCGCATATGGAGCGCCTTGATGAAGGTCGCATCGGTTGCCGATTTGAGTTCTTCCACCACTGCCGGGGGTACCGCAGAATCAAGCGAAAGAATGACCATCGCTTCCCCCTTCTTCTCGCTGCGGCCCAGATTCATTGAGGCGATGTTGATCTCGTGCTGGCCGAGGATTGTGCCGATCTTGCCGATCATTCCGGGGCGGTCGCCGTAATGCAAAAGCAGCATATGCTCTTCGGGGGCAAAATCCATGGCATAGTCGCGCAGGCGAACAATGCGTGGGGCTCCCTCAAACAATGTCCCCGAGATGGTGCGTTTCTTGCCGTTTGCTTCAGCAATCAGGGTGATCACATTGGAAAAGGCATCGGCATGGGTACTTTTGGTTTCATCGACCACGATCCCCATCTGATCGGCAACCAGAGAAGCATTGACCATATTGACGTCCTGGTCGACCATGCGCCCCAGAAGGGCCGACAGACCACAGACAGTCAGCGGGGAGCAGTCGTAATGGGCAATTGAGCCGGCATAGCCGAAAGTCAGCCTGGATGGATTCTCGTCGAGCAGCTGAATACCGAAATCGCACATGACACTCATCAGGTTGAGGAAAGGACGCATCTGGTCCATCAGGGCCAGGTCGAAGCGCGGGATGTTGACCGCGTTCTCCAGCGGCAGATCGTCCAGATAATTAATAATTTCCTTTGAAACATCAATGGCCACATTGACCTGGGCCTCGAAGGTATTGGCCCCCAGATGGGGGGT
>DCNF01000030.1:512-15911 GCA_002322035.1 Geobacter sp. UBA1603 | reverse complement strand
ACCTTGCCCGAATTAAGCCCGTCAAGCAGCGCCTGTTCGTCAATGACACCGCCCCTGGCCACGTTGAGGATGATCACACCGCTCTTCATCAGGCCGAACTCGCGGGGGCCGATCATGCCCCTGGTCTCCTCGTTAAGCGGCGTATGAACGGTAATGATATCGCAGTTTTTGTAGATTTCATCATGGGAGACCAGCTTGACACCCAGGTCATGGGCACGCTTGACGGCGATGTAGGGGTCGCAGGCCAGCACCTCGCACTCGAAGGCCTTCAGACGGGTAGCCACCCGGCCGCCGACCTTGCCGATCCCGATCACCCCGGCCACTTTACCTTTCAGTTCATGGCCGGTAAAGGGGGCACGCTTCCATTCACCCGATTTCAGACTGCTGTTGGCCACCGGCACGTTGCGGCAGAAGGAGAGCAGAAGCGCCATGGTATGCTCGGCGGCACTGTTCGTATTGCCGAAGGGTGCGTTGACGACGATCACCCCTTTTGAGCTGGCATAGTCCACATCGACGTTGTCGATACCGACTCCGGCCCGGGCAACGATCTTCAACTTTCTGGCCGCGTCGAGCAGCGGTTTGTCCACGGTGGTCCCGCTGCGGGTGATGATGGCATCATACTCACCGATGATCGCCAGCAGCTCCTCGGTTTTCAACCCCAGCCTGACATCCAGCTGGATGCGCGGCTCCTGGGTCAACAGTGCCAGTCCTTCAGCCGACACCTCGTCGGTTACTATGATTTTCATGGTCATATCCTTGGATGTAGTGATTTCGAAGCAGTGCATAGTAGTCCCGGTCTGAAAAAAATGCAAGCATACCGCATCGGAATGGTGGTATACATAATGACTGCCATGAAACCCTTCAACATCGTGCTCGTCGAGCCTGAAATACCGCCCAACACCGGCAATATCGCCCGTCTCTGCGCCGCCACCGGCAGCATCCTGCACCTGGTCGGAGAGCTCGGTTTCTCCCTGGACGACCGTTATCTGAAACGGGCCGGCCTGGATTATTGGGAGCATGTAGCCATGCGATGCTGGCCCGACCTCCAAACCTTACGGGAAGCATCACCGGACGGACGTTTTTTCTATCTGAGCACCAAGGCGTCGCGGAGCTATCTCGATGTATGCTACCAGTCGGGGGACTACCTGGTCTTCGGCAAGGAGACCAAAGGGCTGCCGGAAGAGTTGATCCGGGCCAACCCGGACAACGCCGTCACCATCCCCATGCCGGGCCATGAAGCGGTGCGGAGCCTGAATCTTTCCACTTCGGCCGGCATCGTGCTGTACGAAGCGCTGCGGCAGACAGGGAGGATGTGCTGATGTTCCCCTGTCTGACCGCACATATTCCTGGCACCGGCGGCACCATCAAGGAGTCTGCCGAGGATTTTCTCGTTGAGGAGATACCAGCCTATTTGCCCTGCGGCAGCGGTACACACGCTTACCTGGTGATCGAAAAACGCGGCATCACAACCCCGGAAGCGATCCGGCGCATCGCACGCCAGATCGGCGTCAACGAGAAGGATGTCGGCTATGCCGGTCTAAAGGATGCCGTGGGCGTCACCCGTCAGACCATTTCCATCGAGCATATCGACCTGGCGATGGCTGAAGGACTGGAATTGGACCGGGTGAAGGTGCTGGCGGTCGGCCGCCACACTAATAAGCTGAAACTCGGCCATCTCAAAGGCAATCGTTTTACCGTTACGGTTCGTGGCATTTCAGAGCAATCAAGCACGATCGTGCCCCAGGTGCTGGAGATCCTCCGACATCGCGGTGTGCCCAACTACTTCGGGTACCAGCGCTACGGCTCCCAGGGGTCATCGCACCTGATCGGCGAGGCCATGCTGAAGCGCGACTGGAAGCTGGCCGTCGATCGACTGATCGGCCTTCCGGAGGCGGTGCGCGACGACCAGTGGCGCCGGGCGATTGAAGCGTATCACAGGGGCACTATGGCTGAATCAGCAGCGCTGATGCCACGCCACTGCCGCACCGAGGCCGAGGTTCTCCGCACGTTGGCCGCGCGCCCCGCCGAGTGGGAAAAGGCCTTCAGTATGATCAATATCCGCTTACGGAAACTCTACCTGTCGGCCTTCCAGTCATTCCTCTTCGACCGGGTTGTGGAAAAGCGGATTGATACGCTCGACCAGATCAGGCACGGTGACCTGGCCTGGAAGCACACCAACGGTGCCTGTTTTCTGGTTGAGGACGCTGATACGGAAGCACCCCGGGCGGCTGGCTTCGACATATCCCCCAGCGGACCGATATTCGGTGCAAAAATGACCTGGCCCGGCGGCATTCAGCGGCAGCTTGAAGAAAGCATACTGGCTGAAACTGGTATCACAGCGGAACAGTTCGATCTGGGGAACGGGCTGAAGCTTGACGGAGAGCGCCGCCCCCTGCGGATTCCGATCACAGACGTTGCATGGAGCATCGACGCGGACAACGTGCACCTCAGCTTTACCCTTCCCAAGGGAAGCTACGCCACGTCAGTTATTCGTGAAGTAACAAAAAAATTGTAATTACTACTATAAGAAAGCACGGCAAATGGACCAAAAAATAAAGCTTATCGACTCTCACGCCCATATCTACTACAAGGATTACGCCGCCGATTTTGACGATATGCTCAAACGGGCGGAGGACGCAGGTGTGGCTGCCATCCTGGTGGTCGGCACCGATCTCGAATCGAGCCGCGAGTCGGTGGAACTGGCCGAAAAATACCCGCACCTCTACGCCAGCGTCGGCATCCATCCCCACGACGCCGGCCGGGTCAGCGACAGATGCTACGACGTCATCCGCGACCTGGCCCGATCGTCGGAAAAGGTGGTGGCAATCGGCGAGATCGGCCTCGATTTCTACCGCGACCGGTCTCCCCGGCCGGCCCAGGAAGAGGTTTTCCGACGTTTTCTGCGTATGGCGGCCGAACTGGACAAGCCGGTCATCATCCACGACCGCGATGCCCACGACCGTATCATGGCAATTCTTCGCGAAGAAGGCGCCTCGCGAGGGGTCCTGCACTGCTTCTCCGGCGACAGCGCTCTGGCGGCTGAAGCAATCGCCCTGGGGTTCTACATATCCATTCCCGGCACGGTGACCTATCCGGCAAATGATGCGTTGCGGCAGGTTGTGCGTGATACGTCCATCGACCGGATGCTGGTGGAGACCGACTGTCCCTACCTGTCGCCGGCTCCGCACCGGGGAAAGCGAAACGAACCGGCCTACACCCGCCTGGCAGCAGAGCGGGTGGCCGGAGTCAAAGGACTCTCACTGGCCGATGTGGCCCGTATCACCACCAAAAACTGCCGCGACCTGTTCGGTATCCGACTCTGGGACCAATCGACCAAAATCGCCTACATGATCCGCAACTCCTTATACCTTAACATCACGAACAGATGCTCAAACCGCTGTAGTTTCTGTGCAAAGTTTGATGATTTCACGGTGAAGGGGCACAACCTGCTGCTGGACGGCGAGCCGTCATACGAAGAAATTATGGCGGCCATAGGAACACCGGCCGGGATCGACGAGGTGGTGTTCTGCGGCTACGGCGAGCCGTTGATCAGGCTTGATCTGGTCAAGCGGGTGGCTTCCGCACTGAAGCAGCGCGGCTTGAGAATCCGCATCAACACTGACGGCCAGGCCAATCTGGTACACGGGAGGAACGTACTGCCCGAACTGGCCGGACTGGTGGACAGCATCTCAATCAGCCTGAACGCTCCTGATGCCGAAACCTATTCCCGGCACTGCAACACCCCGTTCGGCGCGGCAGGTTTCCAGGCGGTCTGCGATTTCATCCGTCAGGCCAGGGGCCATATCACCCAGGTCGTGGCCAGCGCCGTAACGGTGCCGGGTGTTGACATCTCCGCCTGCCGTGCGCTTGCCGAATCGCTCGGGGCCGAATTCAGGGTCAGGGAGTTCGCTGAAGTCGGCTGATCCCCTTGACGGCACCGGCCGGTTTCTGCTATGTAAACATTTCTTTGCTCATATCAAAGGAAAATCTCATGTCCCATATCGTTATCGACGAGGCCCGCTGCAAGGGGTGCGGCCTCTGTACCACCGCCTGCCCGAAAAACCTCGTATCACTCAACCCCGTTCCTAACAGCCTCGGCTTTACGGTAGCCCTGTTCTCGAATCCGGAAAACTGCACTGGCTGCACGCTCTGCGCCGAAATGTGCCCCGACGTGGCCATCACGGTCTTCAAGGAGGCCACACCATGAGCGAGCGCCTGTTCATCAAGGGCAACGAGGCGGTTGCCATGGCTGCCATCGAAGCCGGCGTCCGCTGCTATTTCGGCTACCCGATCACCCCCCAGAGCGATATTCCCGAATACCTGTCCCGTGAACTGCCCAAGACCGGCGGCACCTTCATTCAGGTCGAGAGCGAGATCGGCGCCATCAATATGGTGCTGGGCGCCTCGGCTGCCGGCGTGCGGGCCATGACGTCATCATCAGGTCCCGGTATTTCGCTCAAACAGGAAGGTATTTCCTACATGGCCGGCTCGGAACTGCCGGGGGTGATCGTCGACATCATGCGGGCCGGCCCCGGTCTCGGCGGCATCGACGCTTCCCAGGCCGACTACTTCCAGGCCACCCGTGGCGGCGGCCATGGCGGGTACCGGATCATCGTGCTGGCACCCGGTTCGGTGCAGGAGATGTACGACCTGACCATGCTGGCCTTCGACCTGTCCGACCAGTGGCGTATACCCGCCCTGGTACTGGCCGATTCGGTGCTCGGCCAGATGAAGGAGTCACTGGTCGCCAACCCGAGGCCAAAGGCAGACCTGCCGCCCAAGGAGTGGGCCGTGCGCGGCCGGGGTGAGGGGATGCAGCAGAACATCGTCAAGTCGTTGTATCTTGGTGACGGCGAAATGGAGAAGTTCCACTGGAAAATGCATGCCCGCTACCAGGAGCTGGCTGAAAAGGAATGCCGCTGGGAGGAGGTGCAGACTGCCGATGCCGAATTGATTGTGACCGCCTTCGGCTCAACCGCGCGCATCGCCTCGACAGCCGTGGCCATGGCTCGCGAAGCAGGCATGAAAGTGGGGCTGCTACGGCCGATCACCCTCTTTCCGTTCCCGAAACAGGCCTACGCCGCACTGTCAGAGCACTGCAAGCACTTTCTGGACATCGAGCTGTCAACCGGCCAGATGGTCGATGACGTGCGTCTCTCGGTGGCCCGTGATGCCGACGTTGCATTTTACGGCCGTCCGCCGGGAGCCGGGTCACTGCCGACCCCGGAAGAACTGTTTGAACAGATCAGGAAGGTGTACCCATGAAGCAGGTATTTTCGCGTCCCGCAAGCCTGAAGGACGTCCAGACCCATTTCTGCCCCGGCTGCCACCACGGCACCATCCACCGTCTGGTAGCCGAAGCCATGGATGAATTCGGCATCCGCGACCGGACCATCGGCTGCGCGTCGGTCGGCTGTTCGGTCTTCCTCTACGGCTATTTCGACATCGACGTGGTCGAGTCGCCCCACGGCCGCGCCCCGGCCGTTGCCACCGGTGTCAAGCGGGCCCGCCCGGATACTATCGTCTTCACCTACCAGGGAGACGGCGACCTGGCTGCCATCGGTACCTCCGAGATTATCCACGCAGCCAACCGGGGCGAAGACATCACCGTCATCTTCGTCAACAACACCACCTATGGCATGACCGGTGGCCAGATGGCCCCCACCACCATGCCGGGACAAAAAACCTCCACATCACCCTACGGCCGCGATATCAAGAATGACGGAGCTCCATTCAAGATGGCCGAACTGTTGTCAAACCTTGACGGCGTTGCCTACTCGGCGCGGGTGGCGGTCAACAGCCCGAAGAACGTCATTCAGGCCAAGAAGGCGGTCAAAACCGCCTTCCGCTACCAGCTTGAGGGGCGTGGGTTCTCGTTCATCGAGGCGCTGGCGGCCTGCCCCACCAACTGGGGAATGAACCCACTGCCGGCCAACCAGCGCGTCGGGGACGAGATGATCCCCTACTTCCCGCTTGGCACATATAAAAACACCGAAAATCTGTAACGGAGCGACCATGCGTCATGATGTGTTTATAGCTGGATACGGCGGCCAGGGGGTGCTCCTGGCCGGCAACCTGCTTTCCTACGCGGCACTGCACGAAAACCTGAACGTCTCATTTTTTCCGGCCTACGGCGTTGAAAAACGGGGCGGGGCCGCCATGTGCACGGTAATCATCTCTGCCGGAGACACCGGCTCTCCGGTCGTCGGCAATCCTTCGGTTTCGGTGCTGCTCAACCAGCTTTCCTTCGACAAGTATGCGGCCAGGGTCAAAAGGGGGGGGATGTGTGTCGTCAACTCGACGCTGGTGAATACCGACCATGCCGAGCTGCCGGGTATCGAACTGATCAGGGTGCCGATGAACCAGATCGCCATCGACCTCGGGGATGTCCGCATGGTTAACATGGTGGCCTGTGGGGCCTACGCAGCGTTGACCGGGGTGCTTCCCTCCCTGGCCTTGCATGAAGCGCTGAAGAAAGCACTTCCGGAGCGCAACCATGCATTGATTCCCGCAAACATCCGGGCGATTAACACCGGAGCGGCGGTAGCACTTGAACAAAGAAAATCTTGACGCGTCTCGATTGATTTGTTAAGTAAATGATTCTCTTTTTTGGGGTATCGCCAAATGGTAAGGCAACGGACTCTGACTCCGTCACTCTTGGTTCGAATCCAGGTACCCCAGCCAAATAATTACAGCCACTTGCATTGATTTGCAGGTGGCTTTTTTCTTTGTGCAACCTCTGGTGCAACCTCAAGTAGTCTAGTAGGTTACTGCATACCCTTTCGGGTGACGAGGTTTTCTCTCAATATGGGGGAAAAGGCATGCTGACCGTTTAGCGCACACGGTAGGCCAATGACGCGAATCAACCCGTTGTGGTACCCATATTTTGGTCTATACTGTATTTAATATCAACACCAAGACTGCCGAACTTCTGAAACCCGGAAAAACCATTTACACAAAATACTTTACAGGCTCGCCTGTCAACCTGATTGTGTAAATGAAGTTTCGGAATTATTTTAGTCGTATTATCCTGCAGCCAAATAGAATCTTTCCCTCAAGCCTGTTTCTGTATTCCTTCCACAACCTGCTTCATCACTTGAAGCTGCTATCAATATTGCGGTGCTGAATCGCTGTTACTTCCGAGATGACGGAAGTGATGTCAGTAAAACCAATGATCTGGCCAGCTGATTCGTGCTGCTCTTCAAAAAGCCTTTTGAACCGTTGCGCTGAAAAGTTGGTTCTGGAGGTGCCATACTCCAGAGTGGGTCTGTCATCGCTTGCTATCTCCGCTCCTGATGAAATCCGAGCCAATCCCTCCGGCCCCATCAGGAAGCTTGCTGCCAGCGTCTCCGGTTTATTCAAAAAATACTCCTCGGTACCGGGATAGCCGAAGAACAGGTCCGATATGACCTTGATGTTACTCCGTAATGACTGCACACCGTCTTTCCGTATGGCCAGGTTCCGGTTGGGAGAGCCGATAAGGATCAGTTCCGAGTGGCGATTATACCAGAGTGTGCTGTATGGAAATTCTGAAATAAACGTTTTAATGACGGACTTCAGCTGTTCCTCGGTGAAAAAGCCGACAGGCAGAAATTGAGAGATGATTCCGTCCTTCGCCAATCTTTTTCGAGCATTCCGGTAAAATTCTACATTGTAGAATGTCGATACCTGTGGCCTGAATATCTGGCCCACTTCGACAGAGATCAGGTCGTATGTGCGATCGATATTCCTGAGATAGTTGTTGCCGTCATCCACGATGAAGTGTGTTCGCCGGTCGTTAAGCCAGTCGGCGGAGAAATGCTTCTTGAGCACCTCGGGAATCCTGCTCTCAAGGTCAACACAATCAAGCCTGGCAATGTCGTAGTAGAGGAAGCGGCTGGGAGCCTGCCCGGCGCCGACGCCGACCACCAGGACGTCTTTTGCCGAAGGGTGGAGCAGCATCGGCAGATGGGCCGCCAAGATCTGATGGCCTGTACTCTTCTGCCCCTGCCACATCCGGTCCATTTCCATCTCGATGTCGCCGTTTTTTCTGGTAACCGAGATGAAGCTGTTTTTCCCCTCAACGAAATCGATCAGAGTCTTACCTTGTGCCAGATAATCCTGCGGTAAACTCACGTCCGATACCGACACGAGACCTATCCAGACTGACAGGCTGATTACGGCTGTTGCTGCCGTGCTCCAACGGGACATGCCCCGCTCCAGAAATACAAGGACAAAGATTCCCAGCATCAGGCAGATATAGGTTGTCATTACCAGAGTGATATGCATCCCCAGGAACGGGAGCAATATAAAACCGGTCACCATTGAGCCGGCAACACATCCTGCCGTGTTAATCGCAAGGGTCCTGCCAACGCGGCTGCCGGTAGTAAGGTCAGTATGCCTGATGACGTCGAACAACAGCGGAAATGACAGGCCGGAAAGCAGCGACGGGATAAGCATGAGTTCGACGCAGGTCATGAGGATCACCAATGGCGATTCGCTCGATGCAGCCCACTTCCATGCTGACGGTGGCCTGAGAAACGACAGCAGAACAAAAATGGCACTCACTATCTGCACCGCTCCGAGCGCCATGACATGGCTGTCATCTTTACTCCAGGTTCGTGTCAGATAGCTGCCGATGGCAATCCCGACCAGGGCGGTCAAAAGGCTTATGGTATAGGTATAGACCGTGTTGTGGGTGATCAGCGACAGGAAACGGGTCCAGAGGATTTCGTAGGAGAGGGCGCAGAAACCGGTACCGAAGATGACGGCATACAAAACACCCCGTTCAACGGGATTAGAATAGTGAATCACCCTGGAGCACTTCTTACTGACGACCGGTTCCTCGTTGGTATCGCACCGGTTCACATCGTTACGGGCGTACAGGATGTATGCACCGCCAGAAGCTGCAATCAGGCCGATGATATTCAGTGTGGTTCTGATGCCAATTAGTGGTATCAGAACAAAGCCGCACACCAGGCAGCCTGTTGCGGCGCCGAACGTATTCAGAGCATAAAGAAACGCCAGGTTGTCAGATGTTGATCTTCCCGTTGATTCACAGTACTCGCTGAAGAGGGGTAGTGTCCCCCCCATTAGAAATGTCGGGGGGATGATGATCAAGGCGATCAATATCAGCCGGATAGTCGAGATGACGATAGTATTCTGGTAATACACCGGGTACAGCAGATGATAGGGAATTTCAAAGATGGACAGAAGATACGGGCTGGAGATGGCAAAGATGCCGATACCGATTTCGAGCACCGCGTATGCCTTGAGCGGTTGCGCATAGTTCCTGGAGCGGCCGCCGAAATAGTGAGATCCCAACGCCATGCCGGTGAAGAACAGGGCGACCACGGAGCTGACGGCAAAGTTCGTTGAGCCGAATATCTGGCCGGCGGACCTGATCCAGCAGATTTCAAAACACAGCCCGGTAAAGCCCGATATGAAGAAGAGCGCAAGTAGTATGGAATGAAAATGTCTCTTCACTTCAAGTTATTGCCCCGGAACTCCAGGAGATTGAATCATTTCGTGACTCCGGCGGCGGTCATAATCTGTTTCAGCTTTTCGGTGGCTCCCTTGAGCTGCTCTTGAGCCTCGGCGTTCTTCTTCCGGTATTCCAGCAATGCCATGGGATTCTTGTTAGTGGTGAAGCTTTTGATGGCATCGAACGACTCTGCGTATGCCTTGTATGCCGCCATAAATCCGGTTTTCGATTCGCCCAGGAGTCGTTTCGCCTCTGGCGGCAATCCTTCCGGGATTGCCTTTTTAGTCAGTGATTCAGCGGCCTTCAGACTTTCGTTCTTTGCCCTGTCGATTATTGACGGCAGATTGAGAGAAATCTCTCCACCCTTGAGAACCGTTTTAAGCTCTTCCGTCGCAATATTCAGAGCTTTTTCGGTAAAGTTCTCGATAGTGAGGACCTCTTTCTGGAACGCGGCAAGTTTTTCCTTGTCAGCAAGGGACAGCACGAATGCTGGTATGCCCTGCGGCTCAGGCGGTTTCTCCGCTGAGCATCCTATCAATACCTGCAACAGAGCGACAAGCGCAACTACGATGAGTGTTTTCATGTAAACGTTTCCCCTCGTTGAATAGTTCAGTCAGCCATGACTTCTTTTTGTAGTAGCCGTGTGAGCCGTAAGCAGCGTAAAGCCAATGACAGTGCAAAGGTAAGGTCCAATTTTCGGACAACTCAAAATTGAGGCGGCCGACAACAATGAGAAGGAACATTGAGTTATATCCGCAAACCAGACTCAAAACACTCAAACAGGTTTCACGATGTGTCTCATATGTGTCTTATGAAAAGAAAAAGAGGTTAAGCAATTAGCCCAACCCCCTCATTTTTCCTTTTGTTTGTATGGTAGGCGCGGGCGGTCTCGAACCGCCGACCTCTACCGTGTCAAGGTAGCGCTCTCCCCCTGAGCTACGCGCCTGTACCAGAAAAGCTGGAAAGTAATATCAACATAGGCCGCAGATGTCAAGCGCTTTTCTTGAGATTTTTTTCCAGCCGCGCCACGCATTCCACATGCACCGTCTGAGGGAACATATCCACCGGCTGAATCTCACGACAAGAGTATCCGAGCGCCTGCAGCAGGGAAAGGTCGCGGCAGAGTGTTGCCGGCGAGCAGGAAACATAGATCAGCGCCCGTGGGGCCAACCCCGCAAGGCGGCGGAGCACGGCTTCGTCACACCCTTTCCGGGGCGGATTCAATACCGCCAGATCGATCGCGTGGCACTCTTCGGCCAGATCCTCCAGCAGGTCGGCAACATCACCGGATTCAAAGGTGCAGTTGGCAAATCCATTGGCCCGTGCGTTGAGCCTTGCGTCGGCGACCGCCTCCTCCACATATTCATAACCTATCACCTGCTGCGCCCTCGCTGCCAGGAACAGTCCGATGCCGCCAATGCCGCAGTACAGGTCAAGCACTGTACCGAGCGGGCTTTCTCCGGCCCATGTGCTCACCTGACCATAAATAAGCCGGGCTGCGGCAGGGTTCACCTGAAAGAATGAGCGGGGAGAAATCTGGAACATCACATCGCCGATCTTTTCGGTCAGGTGGTGGCGCGGCGTCAAAAAGTGGTCTTTCTGGCCGAAGATCACGTTCCCCTCCGAGCCGTTGACGTTCTGGACGACAACATCCACCTCGGGTACACGCTCTTGCACAAACCGGCCGAGATGATGGATTTCATTGTAGGAGCGGCGTGATGTCACAAAAACGACCATTGCTTTTTTTTCAAGAAGTGACACCCTGACAACCAGATACCGCAGCAATCCCATCCTGCTGTGGGGGTTGTAAACCGGCACTTTAAGCTTCCGGATGCCGGCCCGTGCTGCATCCACCACCCGGTTGATCAGGGGGTTGTGCAGGGAGCACCCCTCCAGGTCATACACATCATGGGAAGCCCGCCGGTAAATTCCGATAAATGGGTCCGTGCATTTTCCAGCCACGGCAAGTTTCGCCACGGTGCGGTAATGGATCAGATTATCCGGAGACAGCACGGGATGGACGACAACGTCCTTCAACTCGGGATAGCGCGACATCTCAGCCCGTACCATCCCACGCTTCCAGTTCTTCTGCTCCGAGTATTTCATGCATATCAGCGGGCAGCCGAGACAGGCGGAGCTTTCAGTACACGGCGGCCGCTTGCTGCGCACGGTCGACGGTCCAAGCATCCGGTGAACATGGGCAAAGGCGGTGCCGCGGCTGACATGATCCACGGCAGCGACAATCGAATCGCCGGGAAGAGCCCCGCTGACCCGCAGCGTCATGCCGTCGGCGGTCCGTACCGTACCGCACCCTTCCTCGTCAAGGGCGCTGACGGTCACCTCAAGCCGGGCGTTCTTTGCCAGGCGGGTAAAGGAGGATGACGCACCTGTCAGGCTACCCGTGCCTGGTTCTGATGCCGTGCCGCCCCGGGGAGCATTCTTATGTGAAGCCGTATTCTTACGCATGTATCACCGCGCTCCGTTCCTCCCCGGTCACCTGTTCCAGATACTCCCGGAACTGCCGGAATGCCTGCCCCCTGTGGCTGATCCGGTTTTTTTCATCAAGATCAAGCTCTGACATGGTTCTGCCGAAACCATCAACCAGGAAGTGGGGGTCATAACCGAACCCCCCTTCCCCCCGCGGGGTATCAACGATCACTCCGGTCACCCTGCCGCTGAACGTCAGCTCACGGCCATCAGGCGCCACAAACGCCAGTACACACACAAACGCCGCCCTGCGTTTCTCGCAGGGCACCCATGACAGTTCCCTGATCAGGCGGGCATTGTTGGCCGCGTCTCCGGCCCCTTCTCCTGCAAAACGGGCTGAAAAAACTCCCGGCCGCCCCCCCAGGGCATCAACAGCCAGCCCCGAATCATCGGCCAGCGCAGGCAATCCGCTGAAAATACAGGCCTCGCGGGCTTTTTTGAGGGCATTTCCCGCGAAGGTATCACCATCCTCGACCGTATCGGGGAACCCCTCCAGATCGGCAGCAGAGATAACCAATTCAACCAGACCGGACAGCATGGCACCGATCTCGTGCAGCTTCCCCCGATTGCGTGTGGCAACGACCAGCGCCTTCATGAGCGGAGCGCGGCCTGCTGGATATCGAACAGGGTCCTGACACCCTGGGCGGCCAGGGTACGCATGGCATCCATCTGTTCCAGCGTAAACGGCTCGGCCTCGGCTGTCCCCTGGACCTCGACAAAACGACCACTCGATGTCATCACGAAATTCATATCGACCTCTGCTCCCGAATCTTCACCATAATCCAGATCAAGCAGCACTTCTCCCCCAACGATGCCGACGCTGACGGCAGCGACCGACTCTTTCAGCGGGATATCTGCCAGTCCGCCCTTTTCCTTGAGCCCGGCCAGGGCATCCGCCAGTGCCACATAGGCACCGGTAATCGACGCGGTACGGGTTCCGCCGTCGGCCTGGATCACGTCGCAGTCGATCGTTATCGAGCGCTCACCGAGCGCCGCCAGATCGGTCACTGCCCGCAGCGACCTGCCGATCAGGCGCTGGATCTCCAGCGTCCTGCCGCTCTGTTTTCCCTTGGCCGCTTCACGGGGAGAGCGGGTATGGGTGGCCCGCGGCAGCATGGCATACTCGGCCGTCACCCAGCCGGTACCTTTGCCACGCAGGAACGGCGGCACTGACTCCTCAACCGAAGCGGTACAGATCACCTTGGTGTCACCGAACTCAATCAGCACCGAGCCTTCCGCATGCCGTGTAAAATTCCTGGTGATTGTTACCGGCCGCAGCGAGCATGCGGCTCTTCCGTTATCTCGTGCCATGACGATACACCCCTTGTTTCGTGTAGTTGGTGACACGCGCTTCTGCAATGACCGGCCGCAGAACACCTGTTAACGTGCTCCTGTGATTACCCCGCCAAGGCTTGCGCTGTCAAATAAAAAGGGAGACCATACGGTCTCCCTGTAAATGAGTATGAACAGAATTGTGTCGAAATTCAGCCGAGATGGGTATCGGAGCTGCGGGCCCGGTTGGCCAGAATGGTTGAATCAAGCAGCTCTCCGCAGCAGGTGCACTTCCATGCATCAAAGGAACGGACAAAATCATAGAACTTCTCGGCAAACATTCGACCCTTGCAGCGTGG
Organism: Geobacter sp. UBA1603; assembly: GCA_002322035.1. Taxonomy (GTDB): domain Bacteria; phylum Desulfobacterota; class Desulfuromonadia; order Geobacterales; family Pseudopelobacteraceae; genus UBA1603. Next base: position 2,330 of record DCNF01000030.1, on the reverse strand, counting down.
ACATTCCATGACACCCCTCCCGAAATAAAATAGTATCCAACGTCAGGAGGCCTTAATACAGTAACTATGCCAACAAAACCAACCGGGGAAACAATCGATAAATACCAGCTACTTAAAATATCTGGCCAGGGTGCGCGCCCTGGCATCTCCCACCCCCTCCACCTGATTGAGCTGATCAACGCGCATCATTCCGCCATTTTTTTGGCGAAAGTCCACAATCCTGGCCGCCAGGGCCGGGCCTACGCCCGGCAGAGACTCCCAGTCTGACCGGGTCATCCGGTCAATATCAAGCGGAATACCGAGAGTAATCCTCTCCTGCACCGGTATTGGATTCAGCGTAAACACCGCGCCGGATCCGGCAGGAAAACGTACAATCAGGCAGTCGCCACTACCGGGGTTCAGCCGCTTCAGGTCGGCCTCTTCCGCTGCCGTCAGGGGCCGGCCTGTAATCGCCATATTATTGACGATACTCGCCACATTATTGACGGCAGGGTATACCCCCGGATGCTTGACATCGCCCTGCAGCTTCAGGTATCCCATCGACGACGTCAGAACATGAAAAGCCGCCCGGTCAGGAATATTCCTGGCCGGGCGGCTCTGGACCAACGATGCCACAACACTTACAGCAGCAAACAGAACAATAATCAGGCGCTGGGCAGATATCATGGCAGCAGCGTATAATGAGAAATGCTACTCTCCGGCCTTGTGCAGCTTGTAGTCGATACTGTCGATCAGGGCCTGGTAGGAGGCGTCGATGATGTTGTCGGAAACCCCCACCGTACCCCACCGCCCCTGTTTGTCGCCGGACTCGATCAGCACCCGTATGGCCGAGGCGGTTCCCAGACCGGCCGGCAGAACGCGCACTTTGTAATCAAGCAGCTTGAGCTCTTTCAGCTTGGGATAGAACTTTTCCAGCGCCTTGCGCAGAGCGTTGTCCAGCGCATTGACCGGCCCGCTCCCTTCGGCGGCAGTATGCTCCACCGTGCCACCCACGCGGACCTTGATGGTCGCTTCCGCCATCGGCCTCTCCACATCACCCTTCTTCTCATCGATAACGCGGAACCCGAGGATGTGGAAGAAATTTTTATGGGTACCAAGCGCCTTCTTCATCAGCAGCTCGAAGGAGGCCTCGGCTCCTTCAAACTGGAAGCCGCGATTCTCCATCTCCTTGATATTGTCAAGGATCTCCAGGGTGACCGGGTCCTTACTGTCCAGGTTGATGTTGAACTCTTCGGCCTTGGCCAGGATATTGGAGCGGCCGGACAGGTCGGAGACCAGCACGCGGGTACAGTTGCCCACCAGTTCAGGCCGCATATGCTCGTAGGTCTCGGGGTGGCGCTGGATGGCGCTGACATGGACCCCGCCCTTGTGGGCAAAGGCCGAATTCCCCACATAGGCCTGGTGTTTATTGGGAGACAGGTTGGCAAGCTCGTAGACATAGCGTGACACTTCGCGCAGGTGGCGCATCTGCTCGTCGCTGATACACTGCTTCTTCATCTTCACCTTGAGGGCCGGGATGATCGAACAGAGGTTGGCATTGCCGCAGCGCTCGCCGAAACCGTTGATGGTGCCCTGAACCTGGCTGATCCCCTGTTCCACGGCGATCAGTGAGTTGGCCACGGCGCACTCGCCGTCGTTGTGGGTGTGGATGCCGAGCGGCGTCTTGATGTGCTTCTTGACGACCTTGATGATCTCGGCCACTTCAAAGGGCATGGTGCCGCCGTTGGTGTCGCAGAGGATGATGCAGTCCACCTTGGCGTCCTGGGCGGCCTTCAAGGTTTTGATGGCGTAGTCGGGATTGGCCTTGTAGCCGTCGAA
>DCNF01000030.1:0-154 GCA_002322035.1 Geobacter sp. UBA1603 | reverse complement strand
ACTCCCAATTCGTCCAGCTTATGGGCGATACGGATTTTGTCCTCCACCAGAAACGAAATATCCTCGGCCTGGGTACCGTCCCGCAGGGTTGTGTCGTACAGCTTGACAATGCTCATGACCATGCCTCCAGCGTGTCGTTATTAGAACCATTCTC
>DCNF01000006.1:1998-4364 GCA_002322035.1 Geobacter sp. UBA1603 | reverse complement strand
GTGAACTTGATCATGATCGGCGGACCGCAGACCAGGGCGATGGTGTTATCGGCCGACGGTTTCGCCTCTTCCAGGATCGTCGGCACGAAGCCGACCTTGCCGTCCCACTCCGGACCGTTGCCGCCCGGGTCGACGGTTTTGACTAGTCTGACGTCACCCCGCTCCTGCCACTCCTTCAACTCGCGTTTATAAACCAGGTCGGCCTCGGTGCGCGCTCCGTAGACAATGGTAATATCCTTGAATTTGTCGCGCAGGTCGAGGCAGTTCCAGATCAAGGTTCTGAGCGGCGGCAGGGCAATGCCCCCGGCCACAAAGACCAGATTCTTGCCGTAGAACTCCTCGATCGGGAATGAGTTGCCGTAGGGGCCGCGTACTCCCATGGTGTCGCCGACTTCAAGGCGGCGCAGCGCCTCGGTGACGCGCCCCACCGAGCGGAAGCAGCACTCGATGTAGCCTTTACGGGTGGGAGCCGAGGCGATGCAGAAGGTGGACTCGCCGGCGCCGAAGGCCGAGTACTCACAGAACTGGCCGGCCCGGAAGGCAAAGCTGTCGCGGACCGTCTCATCCTGAAAGACCAGTCGCAGGGTACGGACATCAGGCGTTTCGTCGATGACCTCCTCGACGGTGACCAGAAAGGGGAGGTAGATGTTTTTGTTGGTGTGATCGCACATTTTTAGAACCTTTTAAATAACACGGAGCACACAGAGGGCACGGATAAAATCAAGAGGACTAACACCTTTTGAGGTAAAACAAAGGCTAAAATCATTTTGGGTTAAACCGGTAATGCCTTTGTTTTTTGCTTTTCCCCTCGACTTTCGACTTTGACCTTCTCCGTGTTCTCCGTTCCTCTGTGTTATTCCTGCTTTTTAGAGATGTCTTCAACAATAGCAGCGATGTCGATGCCCACCGGGCAGAGGCGGATGCACCTGCCGCAGCCGGTGCAGAGCTTCTGGCCGAACTTGTCGTCGTAGTACTTGAACTTGTGCATGATCCGATTGCGGTAGCGCTTGGGCTGCTGGTCCCGGGGATTGTGACCCGAGGCGTGGTGGGTGAACTTCCAGAAGCCACAGGCGTCCCAGTTTTTGCGGCGCTTGCCGGCCTTCTCGGTCCCCTCGTCCACGATATCGAAACAGTGGCAGGCCGGGCAGACAAAGGCACAGGCACCGCACCCTACGCAGCGGGTAGCGATGGAATCCCAGTCCGGGTGTTCGAAGTTGGCGTCCAGCCACTCTTTTACCCTTTTCAGGTCGATACTGCCGGTCTGGGGCACGGCCAGCGGCAGGCCCTTCTGGTCGTTCGGCTCGCTGAACAGGGCGGCATTACCGGCAACCAGAGCCTCTCCCTTCTCGCTCTGGGTCTGACAGAGGAAGCCCCCGCCTTCAGCCGGGGTCAGGAACAGGTCGGCCCCCTTGGGATCGTTGGGGGAGAGCCCCACGGCGGTGCAGAAACAGGCGTCGTCGGCTGTGGTGCAGGCCAGTCCGACCACGGTGGTCTTCTTGCGGCGCTCCAGGAAGAACTCGTCCTTGTAGTCCCAGGAGAAGACCGCGTCCAGCACCGGGATAGCGGCGGCATCACAGGTGCGCACCCCCACCAGCACGGTCTCCGGGAAGCGGGCCGGATCGATGTCGGTGACGGTGACCTTCTGGCCTTCTTTTTCGTAGGACATGATGTCCTCGCAGAGCGGGAAAAACGCCTCCTTGCCGGAGCGGCGGGGAAGTTGGTCGATCACAATTTCCGAAGCGCTGGAGAGCGGTTCGTAGAGGACGGTGCCGGCGTTGAGCTTCGGCGCGACGACGCGCGTGCCGTCGGCGATCAGCTTGTCCAAAAGGGCGGTGAAGTTTTGTTGGGAGAGGTACTTGTGCATTTGTAAAACCTTTTGAATAACACGGAGCACACAGAGGACACGGAGAAAAACGAGAGGACTATCATCTTCTGGGGTAAAACAAAGGCTAAAATCATTGTGGGGTTAAACCGGTAATGCCTTTGTTTTTTTGCTTTTCCCCTCGACTTTCGTCTTTGACGTTCTCAGTGTTCTCCGTTCCTCCGTGTTATTCTGCCGTTTGGATTTATTTTATAAAACTCTGATCGTCCTTCTCCGTGAATGTGGCCAGCGGCCCCTTCTCGTTGACCGTAAAGCCCGTCTCGTGGTCGAACAGCTCCTTCAACTCCTTGGCCATCTTGCGGTTGAGGAGATTCAGCGGGATGTCCATGGGGCAGACCCGCTCGCACTCGGCGCAGCCGGCGCAGCGCCCAGCCAGGTGCATGGCCCGGACGATATGCCACGCCATGTTGCCGGCCGGGCGGGGGGTACTCTCCACCATCTGGGGCTTGTTGCGGTCGCACAGGCACTGTTCGCAGAAACAGAA
>DCNF01000006.1:1417-1959 GCA_002322035.1 Geobacter sp. UBA1603 | reverse complement strand
GGGCAGACCTGGCGGCAGGCGTAGCACTTGATGCACTTGCTGAACTGTTCTTTCCAGTAGGCCCAGCGCTCGGCCGGCTGCATAGCCTCCAGGCGGGCGATCTCGGCGGCGTACTTTTTCTCCAGCTCGGGAGTGGCCGGCGGGGCAACAGCAGGAACGAAGTCGCACCCCTGCGGCATACGCTCACCGCATTCGCGGCATTTGGGGGCGATGGTTTCCACAGTCAACTCCGTGGCCGGCTGGATGGTGGAGGTCAGTACCCCGGCACAGGGGACACCGATCAGGTAGAGGTCTTCCCGCTTAAGCTGCGATTCCCCCATGAGGCCTACTAGCGCCTTCAGGTCGCATCCCTTGACGACGATCCCGATCCGGCCGGTTTTTGGGATTTCTTTCTTGGCTTTGGTCAGGTACACGGCCAGGTTGTTGACGCAGGCCGGGGTGAAGATCAGTTTATCCGCAGTAGCGGCGTCACTGACCACGATCGGCTGGGCCGAACCTTTGCGGCGGGCAGAGGCATAGCCGACCACGGCGGCAACGGTGCC
>DCNF01000006.1:261-1303 GCA_002322035.1 Geobacter sp. UBA1603 | reverse complement strand
GTGTCGATTGTTTGGGTCATGGTTTTCCCGTCAGATCTGGTTATACGCTTCTTTCAGTTCCGGTGTGTTGATGGCCCCGGACCACTGTTCCTCCAGGGCCAGATCCTTGAATTCGTGCATCGGCCCCATGGCCCGCACCTTCTCGGTCAGGTCGGTGACTACCTCGACCCACTTGCCCCCCTCGGCGGCCGAGACCCAGGAGAACTGCAGCCGGTTCAGGTCCACACCGACGAACTCCAGTAGCTTGCGGAAGGCGGCAAAGCGTCGGCGGGCGTGGAAGTTGCCGGCGATGTAGTGGCAGTCCCCCGGATGGCAGCCGGATACCAGCACCCCGTCGGCCCCCTGCTGAAAGGCCTTGAGGATGAAGACCGGGTCGATGCGGCCGGTGCAGGGGAACTTGAGCACCCGCACGTTGGGGGGGTACTGCATGCGGCTGGTGCCGGCCAGGTCGGCCCCGGCGTAGGTGCACCAGGTGCAGACGAAGGCGATGATTTTGGGTTCGAAGTCATGTTTCTGTTTTTCAGGGTGCATGGGAACAAAACCTTTTCAACACAGAGGCACAGAGGACACGGAGAAAATCAAAACCTTTAGATGAAAACCAAAGACAGACTTTTTCAGGGTTAAGCCATTACGGCCTTTCGTTCCCCTATTTTCTGATTTTGCAGCTCTCTGTGTTCTCTGTGCCTCTTTGTTTAAATTGAATTTATAGCGCTTCAATCATTGCCACGATCTGTTCATCCGTGTAACCATCCAGCTCGACAGATTTCGACGGGCAGGTGGCCTGGCAGGTGCCGCAGCCGCCGCAGACACCCGGGTTGACATAGGCCACCACCTTGATCAGGTTCCCCTGGCGGTCGCGGATTTCCTTTTCCTCCACGGCACCATAGGGGCAGACCTTCTTGCAGTAGAAACAGGCTACGCAGCCCGCCTCACGCACTTTGGCGACGATCGGCTCCCGCTCCAGCTCGTCCTTGGCAAAGAGGGTCATCACCTTGGCCGCTGCCGCACTGGCCTGGCTGACGGTGTCGGGGATGTCTTTGGG
>DCNF01000006.1:0-179 GCA_002322035.1 Geobacter sp. UBA1603 | reverse complement strand
CATTCCACCGGGCGCAGCTTGGCGTGGGCCTCGGAGTAGAAGTTGTACTTGTCGTAGGAGATGCCCAGCTTCTGGGCCAGGGTGTCGGCCCCAACCTGGGGCTGGACCGCCGTGGCCAGCACCACCATGTCGGCCTCGATCTCCACCTGGACGCCGACGGAGATGTCGCTCCCCATGAC
>DCNF01000090.1:32852-44917 GCA_002322035.1 Geobacter sp. UBA1603 | reverse complement strand
GGTGGGTCAATTTGGACGCCGATTTAGGCTAAAGGTGGGTCATTTTTGCACGCCGATTCACAATTTACGATAATTGTACCCCCAGACACCCCGGCTGTCAACGTACATACATGGACTATTCCGGACACCAGAAACAGAAAAACCCGCCATTTCTAGCGGGTTTCTGTATTCATCCGTACGTTGTCGGATTAGTTTGTGGCGGAGAGATAGGGATTCGAACCCTAGATACCCGGAGGGTATACTTGATTTCGAGTCAAGCGCCTTCGACCACTCGGCCATCTCTCCTTGAAAAGATAAACACTCTATCTCTTTTTTATTCAAAACTCAAGTGAGATGTGACAATAGACCGGTCAGTTTGTGGTGTAGCGCTTCAGAAGCCGGCTTTCAGCGATGGTTCTGAATGTCAATGGCAAGAGAGCTGCCATGAATATCAGGCCACACCCGATCCATTCGCGGGGAGAGAGGCGCTCGCCCAGTACGAGAAATCCGGCCAGAAGGCTCCAGACCGGGTCAAGGGTGTAGACCAGCCCGGCTCTGGTTGGAGTGACATAGCGTTGAAAGCTGTTCTGGATGGTGAAGCAGATGATGGTAGGAAAGATGGCACAATAGGCGGCCGCACCAAGCGAGGTGGCCGTAAATGTCAGCGGAGCCGCCGGTAGGACTGCAGTGGCGGCAGCGGCAATAAGGGCAACGGTTGCAAACTGGATAAGTGAAATCAGGTAGACGTCATCGTCACGCAGTACTTTTGAGACGGCAATAATGTGGCAGGCTATCATAAGGGCACAGAAGGTCGAAACCAGGTCGCCGCGGTTAAACCCCTGACCGCCGCTGGCCAGAAGCCAGATGCCCCAGGCTGCCAGAGCAATCCCGGCCAGATTGCTGCCGCCGATTCGGTCGCGCCAGACTGTTTTGGTAATCAGGGGGATAAACAGCACGAACAGATTGTTGAGAACTCCGGCCCGCGAGATGCTGGTACCTTGTATACCAAAGACAAAACTCACATTGGTGAGCCCCAGAACGGTTCCAACGATCATCCCCCGTTTCAGGATCCCGCGGTGCAGGTGTTTCAGACGGCGGGCAAATACAGCTGCCATGATAAGGCTCGCCAGGCTGAAGCGAATCAGGATGAAGTGCTGGGGTGCAACCTCTGAAACGCCAACTTTGGTAAACAGAAAGCTGCCGCCCCAGAAGAATGTTGTCAGGATTAGAAAAAAATAGATGCGGCCCTGGGAGGGCCGCTCTGGTGTCTGTGTATTGGGGTCTGTCATCAGGTACAGTCAGGTGCAGCCCAAAGCCGGGTGCTGCTCATAGGGTGCTTCCAGGTGCTTTTTCAGTTGAGGCCGGCTGAGCCGGTGGTTCTGCTGAAGCGGCGGGTTGTGCCGGCTTGGCGCTGGGGGAGGGTGCTGGTGTCGGTTCCGCCGGTGCGGTGCGGCGCTCGGCTTTTGCTGCTTCAAGCTGTTCCGTCAGGCGATTGATACGCCCCTTTGCCTCTTCGAGTGCCCGTGCCTGCTCGCTGTTTTGCGTTTTCAGCTTGTCTGCGGCGACCCTCTCTTCTGTCAACTGCTTAACCTGCGCCGTAAGAGCTTCCTTTTCAGCCTTTAAGGTCTCGATCTCCTTGGCGACGGCCTGGTACTTGGATGCATCGGCTCTCAATTTTTCCAACTCGGCTTTCCGGTCTTCAAAAATCTTGATTTTGGCTTTTACGACGGCCATCTGTTTCTCGATCGGTTCCAGATCAGAGGCAGCCCGTGCTTTTTCCATTCGGGATGTTGCCATGACCATAGCAAGATCGGCCATATCAAGCAAGCCGATGATCTCCTGCTCTGCTTCAGGTTTAAGCCCGCCGAATCCGAACAGCTGCTTGCCTTTCTGATAACTTTCCTGCGCTTGTTTAAGGTAGGAGCGAGCCTGGTCAAGATCGCTTCCGGCATCCTGACTCCCCTTTGCTCTGGCAGAGGTGGCTTCGATGGCGGTAGCTGCCGCATCTATCCTGATCTGTGTCTTGTCTTTTTCAAAGCACCAGGCGGTTGTTGTGGCCGTAAGCACAACTGCGACGGTGAGGGCCTGTATCGTTTTCATATTATTTGTCCTCCCCCTGGCGGTATTTTTCCAGCTGGGCTTCCAGTTTTTTCAGCTCGGCCCTTTTTACCGCCAGCAGTTCGATCAATTCTTTCTCGGCTGCTTTGACCTCGGCGGCTGACAGCTGCAATTCCGCCAGATCGAGTTTCTGCTGGGATTCTTTGTCCCGTCCGGCCCGTGCAGCCGCCTGGGCAGCGGATATGCTTGCCTGGGCTGCATCAAGCAGATCTTTTGAGTATTCCCCCGCTTTGCCGGCCGCCGATTTGGCAACCGAACTCTCGACTTTGCTGATCCGGTCAGCAGGGGCCGCATATACGGTGCCGACGCCGAGAAGTACGAGGAACAGTGCTGCCGATAGGAAAACGTTCATGGAGACCTCCTGCAGTTTTTTTAGAATATGACTATACCCGATTTTGTCTGTTCCGTCACGTGATTCCGGACGATTGCAGATGATTGCCGATATCGGCAATGACCGCAGGCCAGTCACCTGCCGATGGTTGCCGGAAAATCTTCATGGTCGGATACCAGGGTGAGTCCCGCCGGCCTGTGAGCCAGCGCCAGTCTGCTGAAAAAGGGAGCATGAGCAGGGTATCTTTGCCGAGTGCTCCGGCCAGATGGGCGACCGACGTGTCGATGGTTACGATAAGGTCAAGCATGACAAGCATGGCTGCCGTATCGGAAAAATCGAGTAATTGCGATGAGAGGTCAATGATGCCGTGCGGGGCTGGCAGGGCAGAGTCGGCCTGCAGCGAGTACCATCCAGCAGCGGTTTGAGAGGTCAGGCCATTAAGCAGTTCAGGAGGGCAGGATCTGCCGGGGTCTGGATATGTTTTGCCGGCCCAGCAGACTCCGATTTTTTTTTGACGATCGCAAGGAATGATGCTGCGCCAGAAAGCGGTTTTGTCTGATGGTGGCTTCAGATAGGGGATGCTGGCCGGGATCGTTGCCAGGGTGGTGTTGAGTATCAGTGGCAGCGAGAGAAGCGGCAGGTGGAGATCGAAGCGGGGGAGCGGTGATCCGAACGGAACAGGTGTGATGCCGTTTCCGAGGGTTCGCATAAGCCCAGTCAGAGGCGTATGGCACTCGAAGATAATTGAGGCGCCGCGCTGGACCAGCAGCGGCAGGTACCGGCAGAACTGGATCGTGTCGCCCAATCCCTGTTCGGCATGGATGAGCAGGGTTTTACCATGGATTTCCTCACCGCTCCAGAGCGGTTGCGGGTACTCGCGCCGGGGTGATGTGAAGCGTTGTTTTTTCCAGCGCCATTCGTATTCAAGCCATCCTTCCCTGTAGTGCCCATCGAGCAACAGTAATAGTGAACGGTTCCAATGGGCTTCGGCGTTGTTCGGGGAGTGGGCGAGCACGGTTTCGCATTCAACAAGTGCTTCCTGATACTCCCCCAGCGACTGGAGGCAGCTGGCCAGGGCAACCCTGGCAACATCAAGCCCAGGAGCCAGCAGCAGAGCATGGCGATAGCTTTCAGATGCCTGCTGATGCAGTCCCAGTTCAAGCAGGGTGTTGGCACGGTTATTCCAAAAATATTCCGAGTTTTGGAATATCTGGGCATACTGGTCATAGAGTGCCAGAGCCTCATGGTAGCGGCCGGAATCATGCAGCATGGCTCCCTGGGCAAGTATCCGGTCGAGGCTGTGTGTCATGGGGAGGTTTTTGTTGTCAGTAGGTCATGCTGGCAGCATTGAGAATGCCGATGGCGAGCGAAAAGGATGCCAGCAAAGTAGCGGCGCCGACCCTGTTTTGCTCGATATCGTTGACCAGATCACGAAACATGATCCGCACCATACCAAACACGGCAAACTGAACAATCATGGCAATCAGCGCCCAGATCAGCATGTCGATCAGCCCGACACTGTGGGTGATCGCACTGTAAAGCGGCAGTATGAAACCGATCAGCGCTCCTGCAAAGCTGATGGCTGGAGCGCTGTTGCCTTCTCGAATCAGTTTCAGTTCGTCGTAGGGTGTGATTTTGCAGTAAATGGTGCAGAATACGGCTGTATATGCCAGTGCAGCTCCGAAATATGTGCAGAAGTCAAGTAGTCCGGACAGTGAGTCAAGCAGGGTGCTGTGCATTGTGATCCTCCTGTGCTGAGGCGTAGTGGTGAACCGCGTTATCTGAAAAGATGGGGTATGAAGCGACTCGTGTTGGTCGTGACCTCGGAGTTGTCTTCACGGATGCCGATACCGCCAGGTTCTCCATAAATCATCCATGATCCGATCACCGGTCGGGCACCCCCAAAAGAGGGGATCCGGGCCAGTTCCTGCCAGACCAGGTCTTTGCCGGCATAGCTCCCCTTGTACTCCCGCGTCTGCCCGTCGCGATGGACGGTGATATTGGCTCCTTCACGTGATAAAAACGGTTTGGTGACGAAGTTGTCCCGGAAGTGACCCTGATCGAAACGGGCTTCCAGCAGGTTGGGGTGACGCGGGTTCAGCTCCCAGAGGATCGGCAAAATTCCTTTGTTGCTCAAGATCATTTTCCAGGCCGGTTCGATCATGGTAATCCCGCTTGGCTCCAGATGCCGGCCGAAGTATTCACTGATCAGCCACTCCCAGGGATAAAGCTTGAACAGCGATGTGACTGGTGTGTCAGCCGTGTCGACAAACTGGCTGTTGACCGAATCGTACCCCATATCTTCGATGAAAATTTGCTGTGTTTCCAGGCCGGCCTGGATGGCGGTGTCCCGCAGGTATTCGAGGTTTCCCAGATCCTCCGGGGCCTCTTTGACGCAGCCGAAAAAGAGCGGCTGGTCGAGATGTGCCGTCAGGGCTTTCCATCCGTCGATCAGTTTTTCATGGATCGAGTTGAACTGGTCTGCATCGGGGAAGCGGTCCTTGAGCCAGAACCACTGAATAACGCTTGCTTCAAGGAGCGCAGTGGGCGTGTCGGCATTATATTCAAGCAGCTTTGGCGGACTGATGCCGTCATATGCCAGGTCAAAGCGGCCGAGAATTGACGGTTCGTCGTTTTCCCATGACCGCTCTATCAGGGGGACTGCCAGGGGTGGAATCTGTAGGGTTTCATAGAGCTTGTTGCTGATGACATGGTCGGCAGCTGCGATGCAAAGTTCATGGAGCTCTGCCGTAGCAGACTCAAGTTCATCGATCTGACTGCTGCTGAACGAGTAATAGGCGGTCTCGTCCCAGTACATTTCACCATCGATGGTGTGGTACAGCATGCCTTGGGACTCGACGGTCTGCTGCCAGTCGAAGCGTGGCGGGGTGGAAATCCGTTCCATTATCAGCTTCCGCCCGATCCGTGAAAGTTGGAGAGGCTGCCAAAGCCGCCCCGTGAGACGCTCGCCGTCCGGACGGAACGGTTCCCCTGGCCTCCGCTGAAAACCGTGCCGGAACGAAACCAGGGGCCATAGTAATAATGGGCATTTGATCGGTGGTCCGGGCTGTCTTTTTGAACCTCCTCGCAATTCTTCGGATCATTGTTCCAATCGTCGAGGCAGTCCTGTTTACTGGTGTACAGATGACGTTCTTCCTTCTTGCCGCAGCCCGTTACGGCAAGGGTTCCGGCCAGAACCAGGGTGATGTGAATTGATGATCTGCGGCGCATGGAATGCTCCAGTGTGGTGTTTGGAACGCAGGTGGTTTGAATCATACCAGATTGCCGGAAAAAGTCATCTGCTTGTGTGAATTTCCGTACGAGCGTTTGAATTTTACCGTTCCGGTGGCTCCTGTGACTGATGGAGATTGGCCGTTGCTGTCATGCCGGTTTGGGGGTATAAACGATTCAGGTGCAGAGCAGGGAGTGCAGCTGGAAGGAACGGAGAGCTGATCGCATGGCACGGATTGTAATTGCAGGTATGGGATTTGGCGGTTTGAGCGCCGCCAGGACTCTGGCCGGAAGCGGGCATGATGTGGTTATGCTTGATCGTAACAATTATCATCTCTTCCAGCCGTTATTGTACCAGGTGGCAACGGCTGCCCTGGAGCAGGAGTCTATCGCCTACCCGATCCGTGCTCTTGCCCGCGGATGGCGGGGGACGTCGTTCAGAATGGCCGAGATTGTGTCTGTTGACCTGGAAAGCCGGCGTTTGATCTGCTCTGATGGTGAGCTTTCCTATGACCACCTGATTTTGGCGACCGGCAGCCGGACGAATTTTTTTGGCATGAAAAACGTCGAAAGGCATGCCTTTGACCTTAAACGGCTCGACCAGGCTGAAACCTTAAGGAACCATATCCTATTGATGTTTGAGCGGGCCGCCCGCGAACCTGACCCTGCCCGTCGTTCGGCGTTGCTTTCGTTTGTCGTGGTCGGCGGAGGTCCGACCGGAGTCGAGTTTGCCGGTGCCCTGCGTGAGTTGATTCTTCATGTACTGGCTCGTGACTATCCGGAAATTGACCCGTCTGAAACCCGTACGGTTCTAGTCGAGGCAGCCTCCGGGCTCCTGACAGCCATGCCCGGATCGCTTGGAGCATATGCCCGTTGCAGGCTGGAGCAGATGGGAGTTGAAGTGCTGCTTGCCAGTTGTGTGGCCGATGCTGATCAGACGCAGGTGCTGCTTGCTGACGGAACGTCAATTCCCACCTGCACCCTGTTCTGGTCGGCAGGAGTGGCTGCCCACGAGTTGGCCGGCAGTCTCGGTGTACCCTGCGGAAGCGCCGGACGTGTGAAGATTCTGCCTGATCTGACGATTGGTGGTCATCCCGAAGTATCAGTCATAGGAGACATGGCATGCCTGGAGCAGGATGGGGCAGCGCTGCCGATGATGGCTCCAGTTGCGACCCAGCAGGGGGAATATGCCGCCCGGGCCATTCTTGGCCGAATAGCCGGGAAAGCACCGCCTCCCTTCCGTTACCGCGACAAGGGTGCAATGGCCACCATTGGCCGCAGTTCAGCCGTGGCAGTTACCGGCAGCTCATCGTTTCGCGGTTTTCTGGCCTGGGTCATCTGGCTTCTGCTCCATCTCTATTATCTGATCGGATTCCGCAACCGTATTCTGGTGATGCTGAACTGGGGATATTATTATTTCTTCCAGGAACGCAAGATCCGGCTCATCACCGGTACCGGCTCGAATTCTCAGCCGGATAGCTGCAGAAGCCGCCATGCGTGAAGCAGGATTTTATAGCCGCCACCCGGATGGTTCAGTTTCCTGCCATCTCTGTCGTCACCGGTGCCTGATTTCTTCCGGCAAGCGTGGAATCTGCCGGGTGCGGGAGAATCGTCACGGCTCCCTTTACTCCCTCGTCTACGGTCAACTTGTCTCCGAACAGATCGATCCGATTGAAAAAAAACCGCTGTATCACGTTCTTCCCGGAAGCCAGACCTATTCGATTGCATCAGTGGGCTGCAACTTCCGCTGTCGACATTGCCAGAATCACTCGATTGCTCAATTCGAGCCCGGCCCGGAATCGGGAGTCCCGGGCCGCCCGACAGATCCTTTACAGATCGTTCAGCGGGCTTTGGAATCAGGGTGCCGATCAATTTCATATACATATACCGAGCCGACCGTCTGGGGCGAGTATGTTTGTGATGTTGCCCGGCTGGCTTCTGACGCGGGGCTCTTCAACATAATGGTGACCAATGGATATGTTACGCCCGAAGCGCTTGATCAGATGGCTCCGTATATCAATGCAGCCAATATTGATCTGAAGGGGTTCAGTGAATCGTTTTACTTAAACGTTGCTTCTGCACGCCTGGGAGAGGTGCTTGACTGTCTGCGCGATTTCAGGCGCCGGGGTATTTGGATTGAAGTAACCACACTGGTTATTCCCCAGGAGAATGATGACCATGTTCAGCTTGCGGGGTGTGCCGGTTTTATCGCCGGCGAATTGGGCAGGGACGTCCCCTGGCACATTTCTCGCTTTTTTCCGCAGTACCGGATGTGTGACCGTCCGGCAACGGATTCGCGGGCTCTGGCGTTGGTTTATCACGTGGGTAAAGCTGCTGGATTGCGTTTCGTGTATGTCGGAAACATGGCCGGTGAATCTCAGAGTACTGAATGCCCGGGGTGCGGCAGGCTCTTGGTGGAGCGAAACGGATTTTGCTCCCGACCGGTGGGGCTTACGGGTGCCAGGTGCAGTGCTTGCGGATATGCGGTGCCAGGACTCTGGGAGTAGTGAGTTATTACGCGGTATCGCTTGTTTTTCTTGGTAGTGTTGTGGTATTTTAAATCGTTATGCCCACGATAACAGCATTGTAACTTTTTTGCTTTATGAGGAAAGGTATATTCTATGAAGAGCTTTTTTCAGTGCCTTGCAAGTGTTTTTTTTGTTTTGTTTTTTTGTTTGTCGGTTCAGGCGGGAAGTAACCCGTTGAATGCCGTCGTGGCGACAGTCAACGATGTGAAGATTATTGAGGCTGAACTGGTGCAGGAGGTGAACAGAATTTTGCCGATGAATGCCGGGTTTCATGGCAATATAACCCAGGACAAGATGGATAATTTCAGAGCGGAAGCCCTGAAGAACCTGGTTGAACTTGAGCTTCAGTTTCAGCATGGCATTGCGTTGGGGATGAAGCTTAATGAAGAAGAACAGAAAAGTACCCGTGAGTCACTGCTGGCAAAATTTTCCAGTAAGAAAGAATATGACAAGGCTCTCAAAAATGCCGGTTTTGATGAAGTGCTGCTGAACCGTTTCATGGAGCGTCAGGCCGTGGCCGCCCGGGTTGTAAGGGCCCTGGTTGATGACAAGGTGCTGGTGACCGAACAGGACCTTAAGGTGCATTATGAAAACAACGTATCTCGCTATAAAAAACCAGAAGAGTTCAGGGCTGCACATATCCTGGTCAAAGTTGACCCCGCTTCAACCATGGAGCAGAAGAATGCCCGTCGTACCCGTGCGGAAGAATTATTGAAGAAGGCCCGCACAGGTGGAGTCGACTTTGCCGAGCTTGCTGCACGGGAATCGGATGATATGTCCCGCATAAAAGGAGGAGATATCGGTTCATTCCACACGGGTCAAACAATGCCTGAATTTGAGGATACCTTGAAAAAACTGAAACCGGGCGAAGTCGGGGAACTGGTGGAAACTCTCTATGGTTACCATGTAATCAAGTTAATCGACCGCAAGCCTTCTCGCCAGCTTGATTTTGGTGATGTTAAGAACAAAATTCGTGATGAGTTGGTAAAGATTCAAAGAACGAAACTGTTTGACGAATTCATGTCAAGCCTGCATGCAAAATTCCGTGTTGTGTACCCCGTGCCAGTAAAGGCGGCTCGTTGAAAGCAATTGTTGTTATACCGACCTACAACGAGTCGGAAAACATTGTCCGCCTTTCAGAAGAGGTACTGCGGCAGGACCCCGCTCTTTCGATCCTCTTCGTGGACGACAATTCACCTGATGGAACGGGCAGGGTCGCGGATCGCCTTGCTGATGGAGATTCACGTATTCATGTACTGCACCGGCCCGGCAAACTTGGCTTGGGGTCTGCATACAGACAAGGGTTTGCGTGGGCGCTTGCGGAAGGGGCTGATTTCATAATCGAGATGGACGCCGATTTTTCCCACGATCCTTCGGTGCTTCCTGCTCTGCTGCAAGCCGCCCGCACACATGATCTGGTGATCGGTTCCCGCTACCTTAACGGTGTCAGCGTCGTCAACTGGCCGATTCGCCGGTTGATTTTAAGCTATTTCGCCAGTGTATATACGCGCTGGGTGACCGGTCTTGAGATTATGGACTGCACAAGCGGATTCAAGTGTTTTCGAAGGTCTGCCCTCGAAATGATCGACCTTAACGCAATCAAGTCAGATGGGTACTCGTTTCAGATTGAGATGAATTACCGCTGTATGGAAAAAGGTTTGGCTATTTCGGAGATTCCGATTATTTTTATAGACCGCCATGCCGGCTCGTCCAAAATGTCAAAGAAAATTGTTCGCGAGGCGGTGGTCATGGTCTGGAAACTTAAGATTGGATCCCTGTTCAGAGGGCGGATATGACAGGAACGTGTGATGAGTGATACAATCGGTTCTGTTATGGCGGTAACCGGGCTCGCTGTGAGCGTCATTGCGATGGTTTTTTTCATCTTTATGGCATTCCCCGGTAGTGGTCGGTGCGATATTCGCCGTGCCCGCCTGCCCGGAATGTGGGTTGCGGTCGGTTTCAGTGTGTGGGTGGTTGGCTTGTTATGGGCATGAGACGTGATGGTAGTCTGAAGCGCTTTGTCTGTGCAATGACCATGACAGTGCTGGTCTGTATGCTTCTGTCCGGCTGTCTGGCGCACACCATGGACCCCTCGGCCTGGCAGGACCCCCAGGTATCGAGTATTACCTGGCCTCAGGCAAAGCCAAATCCGAAAATTCGACTGGTCAGGCTTATTGAAGGGCCGTTTGATCTGATTGAACGGGAAAAGAGCGCGTGGGGCAAGGCGCTGACCGCGATACTGGGGGAAAAAGATGAGTACCTTGATTTTTACAACCCCCACGGGCTTGCCGCCGATGGCGCCGGAGTCATCTACATAACCGATCCGCCGCTGGGCGTGATTCACCGCTATGACCTCGCATCACGGAGTATAAGCTATATTGCCCAGGCCGGTGAGCGGCCGCTCGGGACACCGTTCGGGGTTGTTCTGGATCGAGAAGGCAATCTGTATGTAACTGATTCGCAGTTTGCCGGTATTCACAAATTTAATGGCAGCGGTGAGCATATCGCCTCATTTGAGGCGCAGGGGAAACTGCAGCGCCCAAGCGGTCTGGCGGTCAACTCCCGCGGTGACTTGTATGTGGCCGATCCGGTTGCCAATTCAGTGGTTATTTTTGACAGCCGTGGAACCATCAGGGGCGAACTTTCTTCTTCTTCTGCCCCCACGCCATTTAATCGGCCGATGTATGTTTCGGTTGACAGGTTTGACAATGTGTATGTAACTGACACGCTGAATTTTACGGTAAAGGTATTTGATGCCGGCGGCACCTATCGTCGCAGTCAGGGTGCAATTGGAGACGCCCCCGGTTTTTTCGCCCGCCCCAAGGGGATAAGCCATGACAGTGACGGCAATCTCTATGTGATTGACTCGATCCTGGCTAATTTTCAGATATTTAATCCTCAAGGGGAACTGCTGCTCTACATTGGCCAGGAGGGGGGGCGACCCGGCGAGATGATGCTCCCCTGCGGCATTTTCATCGATAGGCATGACCGGATTTATGTGGCCGATACGTTTAACCATCGCATACAGGTGTTTCAGTATCTGAAGGAGAAGGCGGGGTTATGACCAGCATGTTTCGAGTAATTGCAGCCATGATGTTCCTTTTCTGCGCCGGGTTCGGCGTGCTTCGGGTAGAGGGAGCAGGGCCCAAGGTGTCGGAAAAGGGCAACAAGCATAACTTGTCTTCATACGCGTGGAGTTCAGGAATATTGGCGCAGGATAATATCAATCCTTACCGGGCGGATCCTGGCTCGGAAGCGGGCAAGCAGATCTGCATATTCTGCCATACCCCCCACAATGCCAATGTGGCCGGAGGGGCGCCGCTCTGGAACCGCTCTTTTTCGGCGGTGACGTTCAGCCGCTTCTCGACCGGTACCGTGAAAATCCGTTCGATAACTCAAGCCCAATATGGCCAGGGCGCTCAGCCGGACGGCTCGTCCAAGCTCTGCCTCAGCTGCCACGACGGCTCTGACCTGAACAAAGTCCTCAATTCAGCCAACGGCAGTATCACGATGCTGAAAAACAACATCGCCGGCCGCTCGCTGTTTGATACGAACAAGATGAAGATCGGCCACCACCCGATTTCCTTTGTGTACAATGGTAGCGTGCTTTCGGCGATTAATGACCCCACGAAGTACAAGTTNNGCCACCACCCGATTTCGTTTGTCTACAATAACAGTGTACTTACGGCGATTGGTGGCTCGAGTTACAAGCTACCTTCTGGCACATCTGCATCGGAAGTCAAGCTTGACAAAAATGCCAAAATGCAGTGCACCACCTGCCACAACGCCCACCAGAACCAGTCCGATGATAATGCCTGTTATGATAACTCGAATACGATAATCAGAACGTGTGGGACTGCATTTACCAACATGAGTTC
>DCNF01000090.1:27230-32606 GCA_002322035.1 Geobacter sp. UBA1603 | reverse complement strand
TGTCCAGCCGTTTCACCTTGATAGCCAGCTGCTGCCGGCCGGGTGCGGGACTTGCCACGCCGGCTTCAATTTCAAGGATGGCGGCGGCCCGCTCAGGTGTGTGCTCTGCCACGGCCCCCGCCAGCAGCGGCCGGCAATAGTGACCGCACAATCAAGCATGGAAAAGCTCAAGGATATTTCCCGGGAATTCAACAAAAATTTCCGTCATCCATCCTTTGAGAAAGCGACGATCCACCGGACCAATGAAGTTCTGCCTGAACAGGACCCCGCACTGCCCCGCCATGCCGAATGCGTTGACTGTCACAATCCGCACTACATCTCTGCAGGAGCTTCGTATGCGGGGTTGAAAGCCAGAAAAGTCGGCAACTTCGCGGCGGCGATAACCAAGGAGTATGAGCTCTGCTATCTCTGCCATGGCAACAGCGCCAATCTGCCGGTAAAGGCAACGAACAAGCGGCTGGAGTTTTCCCTTTCCAACCAGTCCTTCCATCCGGTCGAAGGCGAAGGAAAAAACTCATCGGTTATCAGCCTGATTCGTCCCTACCGCGAAAAGAAGACGGCGGCCAACGATATTTCGGTCATCAGGTGCGCCGACTGCCATGGCAGTGACGACCCCAATGCTCCTGCCGGCCCCCATGGCTCAAAGTACGAAGGACTGCTGGTGGATAATTTCCAGACTTCCGATGGCATTGCCGAAAGCAGCCAGGCGTATGCACTGTGCTATCGCTGTCACCGCAGAACGAGTATTCTCGGCAATGAGAGTTTTCCGGCTCACTCCCGCCACATAACCGGCGAGCGAAACTTCAAAGGAGGCGGCACATCCTGCAATACCTGCCACACCTCCCATGGCAGCGCTGAAAACCGCTATCTGATTCGATTCAACCGGCTGTATGTTTCAGAAAGTTCGTCCGGTAAATTGAAATTTGTCGAAAAAGGATCATACAGCTTCCATGGCGAGTGCTGGTTAACCTGCCATGGAGTCGACCATAACCCGAAATCCTACTGACGGTGAACTTTATGAGTGCCTCAATCATACGATACGGTCTCTGTAGCGGGTTGTTGTATGTCTGCATGGTTTCTCCGGTGCTCGCGTATCTGGGGGCGGGGTTAAAAACACCAGGTCTGGCTAATCCCCATCGTGAAGCGGCTGACTGCAGCGTATGCCATGTGGCCCCAGAAGATAAGCTGAAAAGCTGGTATACACTGCCTTCAACAAAGCGCAAGCTTGTATCCGGGGCAAATGAGGTCTGCCTCAAATGCCACACGCCCGGCATGGGGCACGGTGTCGGCAAGCGTCCCGATATGAACGTCAATGGGCTGCCGCTTGATGATGACGGAGCGATTACCTGCGCAACAACCTGTCATAATATGCATATACGGCCAACCGAAAATGTTCTGCAGAACCGGTTTATGCTACGGGCCGTCGACCCCCAGCTCTGTCTTATGTGTCATACCAGATAACCCCTGCCAAATACCCTGAAATCCTGAACCACAGGCATCCAGCCTGTGGTTTTTCTGTTTCGTTTTTATCCCTTCTATGGTATTAAAATAAGGTTATGGCACTTTATTCCTGCAAGCTTGGCGCCTCTGACGGAAAAGTTCTCTATCGTGAGCTGGAAGCTGCGGAGCCTCTGTCCCTGCGCAAGGCGCTTGAAGATCAGGGCTTTTATGTATTTGATGTCAGGAAGAAGCCGCTGCAGTTCCTGTTTGACAAGGGAGGGGGGAGGCGCCGGATCGACAACCGGGCGCTGCTGACCTTCAACCAGGAGCTCCTGGTGCTCTTCAAGGCCGGTATGCCGATTATGCAGGTGCTTGATGCGATTCTTGAGCGCCACACGTCCGGACGGTTGTCTGAAGTCCTGCAGCAGGTCCGCGAAGACGTTAAAGCTGGCAGTGCCCTTTCCAATGCCCTTGAAAAGCATGGGCGTTCATTCCCGCCGCTGTATGTGGCTTCGATCCGGGCCGGTGAGCGGACCGGAGACCTCCCGCGTACCATCCGCCGCTATATCCAGTATCTGAAACGTGTTGACGGCATTCGCAAAAAAGTCGTTGCCGCCCTGTTCTATCCCAGTATTCTGGTGGTGTTTGCTTTTCTGGCGATCACCCTGCTGCTGGTGTATGTGGTGCCGACCTTCAGTCAGGTCTACGCTGATGCCGGTTCACAGCTGCCGCTGCCGACCCAGCTTTTGATCGCCTTCACATCGCTGCTCAAGCGCTATTTTCTTGTTGGTGCTGCGCTGGCTGTTGCCGCCGTGTTCGCATTCCGCTCATGGGTGAGAACCGAGGCGGGGCGCTATACGGTTGACCGCTTCAAGCTGACGGTTCCCTATGCCGGCGACGTGTTCACAAAATACTCGGTTGCCGGTTTTTCCAGAACCCTCGCCACGGTTCTGGGGAGTGGAATTCCGATCGTGGAATCGCTGCGCATGTCGATCGGTACACTCAATAACCGCTACATGGAAAAGCGGCTGTTTGAAGCGGTTCGCTCGGTAGAGGAGGGCAGCCGGCTTTCGACCGCCATCGAGCGGATCAATATCATGCCGCCTTTGGCACTGCGGATGCTGGGAGTAGGGGAGGCAACCGGTGCGCTTGAGGATATGCTGGTTGATATTTCCGATTACCTCGAGGATGAGCTGGAAGAGCGCATGCACGTTCTGACTACCGCCATAGAGCCTGCAATCATGGTGATCATGGGGGTGGTGATCGGTGTGATCATCGTTGCCATGTACCTGCCGGTATTCAAAATTGCCGGCACGGTCGGCTAGGGGTTTATGAGTTCTTATCGTCGAAAAAACCTTGGTGCAATTCTGATTGAACGGGGGGCACTGTCTGCAGAGCAGATACCGCTGATCCTCGACAAACTGGCCGGAGGACGCCTGCGTTTCGGCGAAGTCTGTATCCGGGAAGGGCTGATCAGCGACACTGACCTGGCCCAGGGACTGGCCGAACAGTTCGACCTGGAGTTTATTTCCCTGGCTGACGTGCGTATGGACGAGGAACTGCTCAACCAGCTCCCGCCCGATGCGATCTACCGCTATCGTTTTGTCCCGCTGGAGATGAGTGACGGCAGTCTGACAATTGCAGTTTCCGATCCGACAGATGTGATCAAGCTGGATGAGCTGGAGCTTGTGCTTGGCTGGCAGATCCGGACGAAAGTCGCCTCCGAGTCTGATATCTCTTCAGTGATCAAAGCCGGCGAAGGCGCCCGTCGAGTTTTGCGTGAGGTTTCGGAAGACTTCATGCTTCAGCTGGTCAAGGAGACCGACCGGGGAGAAGAGGTCCTGTCTGTTGAAACATTGACCGACGATGCCAGCCCGATCATCAAGCTGGTCAACACCACCATACTCGATGCGCTCAACCGCCGTGCGAGCGACATACATATCGAAACCGGCCATGACGGAGTAGACATCAAGTACCGTATCGACGGCGTGCTCTATCGCGCCAACGATCCGATCGACCTGCATTTCCAGGCCCCGATCATTTCCCGCCTCAAGGTGATGAGCGAGCTTGATATTTCAGAACGTCGCATCCCCCAGGATGGTCGGTTCAAGATCCGTTTCGGAGAAAAATCGATCGACTTCCGTGTTTCGATCATGCCGAGTGCCCTTGGCGAGGATGCGGTTATCCGCATTCTGGACAAGGAAAGTATTGCCAGTGACTTGAAGGGGCTCTCGCTGGAAAATCTGGGTATCAGCCCGCGGGAGATACAGCGGCTGCGCAAGAAAATCCGCGAACCCTACGGTATGGTGCTGGTCACCGGTCCGACCGGGTCGGGCAAGACCACAACACTGTACGCGGCGTTGACCGAGATCCACACCGGCGAGGATAAAATCATCACGATCGAGGATCCGGTTGAGTACATGCTGCGGGGGGTCTTGCAGATACCGGTCAATGAAAAAAAGGGGCTGACTTTTGCCAAGGGACTACGTTCAATCCTGCGGCACGATCCCGATAAAATCATGGTCGGCGAGATCCGTGACCCGGAAACCGCCCAGATAGCAGTGCAGTCAGCCCTTACCGGCCACCTGGTATTCACCACCGTACATGCCAACAACGTCTTTGATGTGATCGGGCGATTTATCCACATGGGGATCGATCCCTACAACTTTGTTTCCTGCCTTAACTGTGTCATGGCCCAGCGCCTGGTGCGCCGCGTCTGCATGAAATGCCGCAGACCGGTAGTCTACAGCGATGATCAGTTGCGTGAAGGCGGGGTTGACCCGGAACTGGTCAGGGGCGCCACACTCTATGAGGCCCGCGGCTGTGATGAATGCAACGGCACCGGCTATCGCGGTCGGACGGCGATCGTTGAACTGCTGGAACTGAACGACAGTATCCGCGACCTTATTATCAGCAAAGTACCGGCCACGCGCCTCAAACAGGAGGCCCGCGCCGCCGGAGTCGTGTTCCTGCGTGACTCGGCCGTGGAGAAATTTACCGCCGGAGAGACAACCCTGAAAGAGATCAACCGCGTCACCTTCGTGGAATGACGGAAACGGACCTGTAATGCTGTTTTTCAGCCGATCACTCGGTATCGACATAACGCCGGCCGGCATAGCCTGTGTACTGGTTTCGGGAAAGGCCGCCATGCCCCGTCTTGAGCGGGTGGCCTATGCACCTCTGCCGCCTGGTGTGCTCAA
This sequence comes from Geobacter sp. UBA1603, assembly GCA_002322035.1. Lineage (GTDB taxonomy): Bacteria > Desulfobacterota > Desulfuromonadia > Geobacterales > Pseudopelobacteraceae > UBA1603. The sequence continues at coordinate 27,966 of DCNF01000090.1, read as the reverse complement.
GGTTTCCTTGCGCGAAGCGAACATCGCTGATCCGGGCCTGTTTTCAGACCGGCTTACATCAGCCCACAACCTGCTTCTGACGTCGGAATTGCGAGCTTCGGTGACGATTCCCGATGCGGTCGGCCGGGTGATGATCATTGATATCGAAGGGCGTTTCAAGAGCAGGTCGGAGGCTCTTGACATAATCCGCTGGAAGCTCAAGAAAAATATTCCGTTTGATCTGGCGGATACCCACCTTGATTACCAGCAGCTTCAGGTTCGGGAAAACGGCGATATGTCGCTGATGGTCGCCCTGGTGTCGCGGGGAGTAATCGGCCAGTATGAGGATCTGCTGTGCCAGGCCGGCATGGTGCCGGCACGGATCGAATTTACTCTGTTCAGTCTCTGCCGGGCCTTTGAACAGCGTCTGGCACTGCAGGAGGACCAGGTTCTGGTCTATTACCGCGACAGCGTCCTCGGTGTCATCGGCTTTGCCGGCGGGCAGCCGGAATATGTCAGGACTAAAGAACTGTCCGGAGTCGGTGCCCTTGACGGGCGGGTGTTCATGGAGCTCAACAGCTCACTGCTGGTGTATCGCGAGCGGCTTCCGGAGCGGCAGCTCACCAACGTTTTTTGTGTCGCAGCTCCTGATCTGGCCCGCGATTTTTCTGCCATGGTCACAGAGGCGACCGGTATCCAGCCGGTCCTGTTAGAGGCCAAGAGTGTTATCAGACCTTCCGATGCCGCACCGGGCGAT
>DCNF01000090.1:23038-27172 GCA_002322035.1 Geobacter sp. UBA1603 | reverse complement strand
TTCACCGCGGCAATCGGTGCCGCAATAGGGGGGCTCTGATGCGCTTTACGATCAATCTTGCAACCAGAGCCTATCTTGATCACCGTAAAATTAACCGCTGGTTTCTGTTGGCCGGTTTTCTGCTGGTGTCACTGACAGCTTGGCAGGTCATCAGTGTCTCGTCGGGGGTCGGTGAACTGAACCGGCTGAACGGTGAGATTGCTGCCATGGAGGCCCGGCTGAACAGTGCGCCGGGAGGCGTCAGCGATAAGGATTTTCAGGGGCTTTTGGCTCAGATCACCTTCTTTAACGGCATTATTGACCGCAAAAGCTACAACTGGCTGGCCCTGCTTGACCAGGTCGAACGGGCAACCCCGGAAGGTATCTCCCTCTCACGACTACAGCCCGGCGGCCGGAGCGGCGAACTGAAAATCGAGGGGTACGCCCGCTCGTTTTCCCAGGTGAGAGCCTATCTGGAGCGCTTGGAAGATTCCGGGGCATTCTCGCAGATCCTGCTTCTTTCTCACCGCGACCTGGAAGCGGGCGAACGTCAGCGCGGGGTTGTTTTTGCGCTCTCCTGCAGACAGGATGGACGATGATGGCGCTGATGCTCGAAATCATACGGCAGAAACGGTTCGCTGTTACGCTCCTGTCTGCTCTTTTGCTGCTCGGAACACTGCTGGCGTTTGTCGAGCGCAGCATGGTGACGCCGAAGCTTCAGTCGGCCCATGAACGCTGGAGCCAGATGCGCAGCCGCAGCAGCGCCGCCGGCCGCACCGATGCGGCTGCAACCTATCGCCAGGGGCGGTCCGATCTGGCCAGCCTCCATGAGAGGATCCCATCCAAGCGCCAGTTCCCGCGGGTTCTGGGTGACATCCTTGATGCTGCCGCTTCCAGCGGCGTGACGATCGGAAACGTCACCTATGTCCCCCAGGCTGTCAAGGATCAGAAGCTGTTTTCCTATGCGGTCTCCCTTTCGGTCAACGGCAGTTATGCCGGGATAAAAAGTCTGCTGGCTGAAGTGCAGGGCATGCGCGATCTGGTGATTGTCGACGGCATGGGACTTTCCAATCAGGATATGTTTTCAGAGCGTGTGTCCATGGACCTCAAGCTGACGGCCTATCTGAAGGAGGCGCCATGAACCGTCAACGGCTTGTCCTGCTGGTGCTCCTGATCGGATTCGGGGGCGCACTGGTCTGGAGCTACCGTGCCATGCCGCGTCAGAAGACGGTTGCCACCCCTTCTGCCAGACAACAGGGGAATGTGCCCCGCCCAGCCGTAGCGGCAGCCGGCTCCGCAGCCCCGGCCGAACAGGCGAGGTCTCTGCGTATTGATGTGCTTGATAAGCAGCCTGCCACCTTCAAAGGTTACCAGCGCAACCTGTTCCGCCCGGTTTTTGTCGATGAAGTGACTCTGATGAAGCAGAAAGCGGCAGCTGTCAAGCCGCTGGCCCCGGTTAAGCCGGTTTTGCCACCCCTGCCAGCCACCCCGCCGATTCAGGCGGCCCAGCCTGAAGGACCGCAGCGGGAATTGGCCCGTTTCACGTTTCTGGGATTCATGAAGAAGGATAACAAAAAGACCATTTTTCTTTCCAAAGACAAGGATATCGTGCTGGTGCGGGCTGGAGAGCGCTTTGGCGGGCGCTACGAAGCCTCGTCAATCACCGACCAGGCCCTGACCATCCTTGTGCCTGACACCGGCGAGCAGATCGTGATCCCGCTGGTGGAGAACAAGCCGCTGGCCGCAGTACGCGGTAAGTGATTTCGCAAACGACAAGGAGACGCCCCGAATGCGCTACCTGATCAGATTCATATACGTCGCCTCCCTGCTGGCCCTGGTCGTGCTGTCCGGCTGTTCGGCCGGTCGCAAAGCCTACAGCAAAGGAGAAAACTTCGAAAAGGAGGGCAAGTTCGAAGAGGCGATGTACAGCTATGCCGACGCGTTCAGGGCTGAACCTGATGTGGGTGAATACCGTGTCCGATTCTTCAAGGCCCGCGACAAGGCGTCCGAACAGCGCTACAGAAAGGGGACCGAGTATTTTGACCAGTCAAATTACGAGGCGGCCCTGGCCGAATTCCAGGCTGCGCTTGGATTGGACCCCACCCAGGGGCGCTTCAAACAACGTGCTGACAGCGCCGCACGCCTGAAAGATGCCCAGGCGGCCTACAAGGAAGGGCTTGACTTTGAGAAGGGCAACAAGCTTAAAGATGCCCTGCGTTCGTTTTTGCGGGCGCTTGAAATCGTGCCTGAAAGCAAGCAGTACCGCGAGGCGTTCCAGCGGGTTTCGGGGCAGCGCAGGAGCAAGTTGGAGGGTTTCGAGCTCAACCTGAAATCCTCAAAGCCGATTACGCTTAAATTCAAGGATGCCAAGATCAAGGATGTCTTTGCGATTGTCACCCAGCTTTCCGGGATCAACTTCATTTTTGATGAAGGGGTGAAGGATCAGCCGGTGACGATTTTCCTCGAGAATGCAACCTTTCAGCAGACCATGGACCTTTTGGCCAATATGCACAAGCTTGGCCGCAAGGTGCTTAACGAGAGTACGGTGATTATCTACCCCAAATCACCCGAGAAGATTAAACAGTATGAAGACATGGTCCTGCGGACGTTCCACCTCAACCACATGGAGGCCAAGAAGGCGGTCAATCTTGTGCGCACCATGCTGCAGGTCCGCAAAGTCTATGTCAACGAGGATTCCAATTCACTTGTGGTGCGGGATACCGCTGATATCGTCGATGTCGTGGAGAAAATCCTCGATGCCAACGATGTGCCGGAGCCGGAGGTTATCCTTGATGTCGAGGTGATGGAGATCAGCGACAGGAACGCCCAGAATGTAGGATTGCTGCTCAGCAATTACAATGTGCAGCTTGGGGCGTTCTCACCCGAAGGAAAACTGCTGGCAAATTCGTTGACGTCTGCCACGACGACCTCAACAAGCACGACAACAACGACAACAACCAGCGCTTCAATTGATAACCTGGTCAGGGCCTTTACGCTCAAGGGATATGGTGGTTTTGTCACTATCCCCAGTGCCCAGTACAATCTTGGCAAAACCCTGGCCAAGGGGGAAGTTCTTTCCAACCCGAAAATCAGGGTCAAAAACAAAGAAAAATCAAAGTTCAACGTCGGAACCCGGGTTCCGATAACCACCACAACCCTGAACGGAACTCTTTCCCAGGTCAACGTCCAGTATGTTGATGTGGGTGTAAAGGTCAACGCCGAACCGACAATCCTTTTGAATAATGAAGTATCGATCAAGCTTAACCTCGAAGTAAGTTCGATTCTTGCTAAGGAGACTGTTGGAGGTAAAGACAGCCCCACGTCAGTTGTCACCATCGGTACTCGTAATCTTGATACAGTTTTAAGTCTGAAAGACGGCGAAACCAGCGTTATCGGCGGGCTGATCCAGAACACCAGCAGTGACAGCAAGCAGAAGCTTGTGCTCCTCGGCGATCTGCCGCTGGTCGGTCCACTGCTCTCGAGCAACGATTCAAGCCGTGACAAAACCGAACTGATCCTGGCGATTACTCCGCGCCTGGTGCGCGGACTGACCGTGCCCCAGAGCGCCCTGTCGTCATTCATGTCCGGCAAGGAGGATGAACCGTCACTGCACAGGCCTCTTGGTTCTTTCGAGCTGGAAGATCAGTTTGACGCTGCTCCGAAACAAAAGCCTGATGTGTCTGTTCCGGCCACCAGATCTCCGGCCGGATCGACCGTAAAACCAGCGGCAGCCCAGGCACCTGCTGTTCCGGCAGCCCCAGCCCCGCCCCAGCCGGCTGTTCCCGTGCCAGGAGTGGCAAAGCCGGTTATGCCGACAACGCCCGTACCGGCAATGCCTGCATCGGCGCCGGCCAAGCGGGGGCTTCTGCAAATTGCTGCCCCGGCCAGTGTCACCCTCGGACAGCAGTTGAAGCTGGACATAAAAATCAGTGATGCACAGGATCTGGAGAAGGCTCCGTTCGTGCTGACCTATGATCCGGCTTTTGTCGAATTTGTCTCGGTTGCCGAGGGAACGTTTCTCAAAGGGGGCGGTTCCCAGACTTCTTTTACCGGCACAGCCGACCCCGCTGCAGGGACGGTAACGGTCAGTCTGGCCCGGACGGCCGGACGGGGCGGGGCAACAGGCAGCGGTGTTCTGGCAACGGCTGTCTTCCG
>DCNF01000090.1:16526-22970 GCA_002322035.1 Geobacter sp. UBA1603 | reverse complement strand
CGGAATGTCTCTCTCTCTTCAAGCGGCGGCAGAGTGTTTGAGGTGCTGCCGTTCAGTACGGCCGTTGATGTCCGCTGATTCGACGAATCACCACCGGTACGGCCGAATGTCCGGCCGGTGCGGTCTGACGCTGGTTGAGCTGGTGGTTACGGTTACCATTCTGGCGATACTGGCATCGGCGATTGTCCCGCTTTCGCAGATGACGGCCCGCAGGACCCGGGAGATTGAGCTGAAACGAAATCTGCGAACAATCCGGGTTGCGATTGACGATTTCAAAAAGGCCTACGACAAGGCGATTGATGACAAAAAAATTGTTGCTGTTCAGAACCGTTCGGGCTATCCCGAGTCACTGAAACAGCTGGTCGAAGGATATGATTTCGGCGGGGCTTACCCGGACAAGAAGAAGTTTCTGCGGCGGATTCCCGCTGACCCGTTCAATCCTCCCAAACCGGGGGCTGATCCGGAGTGGGGGCTGCGCTCCTACGTTGACAAGCCCGAAACAAGCACCTGGGGCGGCGAAGATGTCTATGATGTGTATTCACTGCATGAAGGAACCGCTATTGATGGCACGAATTATAAAGACTGGTGATACGTCCGCCGCCTGGTCAGGTAGGTTTCTGATCGGGAAAAACAGCGGGTTCACGCTGATTGAACTGATGATCGTTGTATCGATCATCGGTATTCTGGCCGCAATTGCCGTCCCCAATTACCAGTGGGGAGTGATCAAGGCCAAGGAGGCGGTCTTGCGCGAGAATTTGTATAATTTTCGCACGACGATCGATCAGTTCTATGCCGACCAGGGCAAGTACCCCGACTCGATCACAGAGCTGGCGGAAAAGAAATACCTGCGTGTAATTCCGAATGACCCGTTTACCGGTAAGAACGACACATGGGTCACGGTGGCGCCGCCTCCGGATCCTTCGGGAGGCCCGGCGGGGGGACTGACTACTGCAGCGGGAGGCGGCAGCGGTACGACAGCTCCCCAGGGTTCAGTTTACGACATCAAAAGCGGTTCCAACCTGGTCGGCACCAACGGCACACCCTACAGTGAGTGGTAAGGCATGATCCAGCTGCATAACGTTTCCCTGGCATATCAAAAAGACGCCACAGCGCTGACCAACATCAACCTGAAGATCGAGCGCGGCGAGTTTGTGTTTCTGACCGGTCCCTCCGGTGCCGGAAAAACAACGCTGCTTCGCCTTTTGTATGGTGCGCTGACTCCCACCCGGGGACAGGTGCTGATTGACGGCCAGAATGTGTCACGCATGGCCGCCAGCCAGATTCCCCTTCTGCGCCGCTCGGTAGGGGTTGTCTTTCAGGATTTCAAGCTGCTGCCAGCCAGGACGGTATTTGAAAACGTGGCGATTACCCTGGAGGTTCTGGGGTGGGGCAGGGCTGATATCGGCAAGAAAGTGATGCATGTTCTAAAACAGATGGGGATGGAGTCAAAGCTGAATCTGACTCCCCAGCGTCTGTCAGGAGGGGAGCAGCAGCGGGTTGCGCTGGCCCGTGCCCTGGTGAATGATCCCAAGGTGCTTCTGGCTGACGAACCGACCGGCAACCTGGATGATGCCAACAAAAACCAGATCCTGAATATTTTCAAAGAGGCCAATGTACGCGGTACGACGGTGGTTGTTGCCACCCACGACCGCAGGCTGATTGACCAGAGCCACAAGCGTCTGATAACGCTCTGCAAGGGAGAAATCGTTGAACAGGTGGAAAAAGAAACCGGCTCCGACGACCAGACCCGCTAAGCGTCCCGCTCTGGCAGGTGAGGGCTTTGGCGGGCGCCTGGGGTATTTCCTGGGCCGTGCGCTGGTCAACATACGGCAGAATATATTTGTCAACGTGGTGACGATCGGCACGATCACGCTGGCGTTGTTGATTGTGTCGCTTTTTCTTCTGGTCTTTGTAAATCTCGAGAATGCGGCTGAAAACTGGAGCGAACGGGTTCAGGTGACGGCTTATTTTGATCGGGATCTGCCGCCACAGGAGCAGGCCGCCCTGCAGTCGAAGATATCGGCACTTCCCGGCGTGTCCCGTGTCGGGTATGTCGGCCGTGACGAAGCACTGAAGCGCTTCAAGAGCCGTCTCAAAGGCCAGGAGACGCTGCTGGAAGGGGTCCGGCCGGAGATTCTGCCGACGTCGTTTGAAATATCGCTTAAACGAGCCCATCGCGATACGGCGGGGGTCGAGGCGTTTGTGGCGTCGCTTAAAAAGCTGCCCGGCATCGGCGAAGTGCAGTATGGAGAAGAATGGGTCCGGCGCTTCAACACATTCCTGAACTTCATGCGCCTTCTGGGAGCCCTTCTGGGTGGATTTCTGGTCATGGCAGTTATTTTCATCATATCCAACACAATCAAGCTGACAATTTATGCCCGCCGCGATGAGTTGGAGGTTATGGCGCTGGTCGGGGCGACCCGTTTCTTTATCAAGGCGCCCTTTCTGATCGAGGGGGTTATTCAGGGAGGGGCAGGGGCGCTGGTTGCCGTTGTGCTTCTGTTGGGGCTCTACCAGGGGTTTTTGCACAATGCCGGCAGTTTTCTGACCTTTAACCCGGCGACGTCAGGGCTGGCTTTTCTGCCGCTCGAGTACATCGGTGGCATTGTTGCCGCGGGTGTTGTGCTCGGATTTCTCGGCAGCCTGACTTCACTCAAGCGGTTTGTGAATGTCTGAACCATGAGGTATGCGCTGTGTATAGCCCTGCTGCTCTGCCTGTGCCAGCCTGCTCGCGGCGAAAGCCCCAAGGATGAACTGAAAGGTGTCAGACAGGAGATCAGGGCCAAGAAACAGCTGATCAGCAAAACCCGCAAGGTTGAGGCGGTGGTCTCAACGGAACTGCTTGAGATCAATCGCAACCTGGAGCAGAAAGAGGCTGACCTCCATCGTCTTGACAAGGACCTGAAGGGGGTCGAGCAGAGCCTTGACCGGACCGGGAATGAAATTTCCCGGGTAACCGGCGAAGCAAACCGCAAAAAGCAGGAAATCGAACGCCGGCTTTCATCACTTTATAAGGCCGGCGAGCTCGGTGCCCTGCGGATGTTCTTTTCGGCCGAGTCGTTCCCTCAGATGGCCGAGAATATCCGCTATATGCGGTCGATCCTTGACAATGACAAACTGATATTCACCGAATATAATCAGAAAATTGACGAACTGCGCCGCCTGAAAGTTTTGCTTGAGCGGGACGCTACCCGCAAGGAGCGGATTAAAGACGGCATTGCCCTGAAAAAACAGGAGATCGAACAGGAAAAGAACAAAAAGGCGGCCTATCTGACCAAAGTCCGCCAGGACCGAAAAAGCTATGAGGCTTCTCTTAAGGAGCTGCAGGCCAATGCAGCCCGGCTGCAGAGCATGATTGAACGCCTGGAGTCCCAGAGTCGCCGGCGCCTTTCTTCCCGGCATGAACAGCCGGGCAGCAAACTCAAGCCGCTGCCTGCCCTGCCGCCGGTGCCCGATCGGGGGTTCGCATCACAGAGGGGCAGAATGGCACTGCCGGTTCGCGGCGAGGTGATCGAGACGTACGGCAAGCATAAACACCCCGAATTCAACTCCTACACGTTCAGCAAGGGGCTTTCGATTTCGGCCTCTGCCGGCAGTGAAATCAGGTCGATCTACGAAGGGAACGTCATCTTCGCGGACTACTTTAAAGGATACGGCAACATGGTCATTGTCGACCATGGCGGCGGTTATTTCAGTCTGTACGCCCATGCGGCACGAATCACCAAAAAAGTTGGTGCCGACGTTAGCCGGAATGAGGTCATCGCCATGGTTGGCGATGTTGATTCCACCAAAGGTACGATCCTCTATTTTGAAATTCGGCACCAGGGAAAGCCGGTTGATCCGGCCGGCTGGGTCCGCTAACAGATTGACAGCATAAATTCAGAGCAAAAGTACGGAGGTACGGGGATGTTCAATATGGATCGCAACAGAAAACGTTTTCTAGCGGGATTGGCCGTTATTTCAGTGGCGCTGGTAATCCTGATCGGAGTCAGTTCCCAGCGGCGCTGCCAGGCAGAGGGCAAGGGCAGCGATTACGAATCGATAGAACTTTTCACTGATGTGATGGGTATCATCAAAAAAAGTTATGTCGAAGAGGTTGATACGAAAAAACTGATTTACGGTGCGATCAACGGGATGCTTTCCTCACTTGACCCGCACAGCTCTTTCATGCCGCCCGAAACCTACAAAGAGATGAAAATCGACACCAAGGGCTCGTTCGGCGGGCTCGGCATCGAAATCTCGATTAAGGACGGTATTCTGACGGTCATTTCTCCGATTGAGGATACGCCGGCATTCCGGGCCGGCATAAAGTCCGGAGACCAGATTTTGAAAATCGACGACAAGTTTACCAAGGACCTGAACATTAACGAATCAGTAAAACGGATGCGCGGCCAGAAGGGGACAAAGGTAATCCTGACCATTATGCGCGAAGGATTTGACAAGCCGAAAGAGTTCCCGCTGATGAGGGATATCATCCAGGTGAAGAGCGTCCGTTACCGCCTGCTGGATGATGGCTACGGCTACATCAGGATCGCCCAGTTCCAGGAAAAGACCGATGAAGACCTGATCAAATATCTGAAAGCGCTTCGCGAGGAGAACAAGGGTGAACTGCGCGGCCTGGTACTCGATATGCGTAATGATCCCGGCGGGCTCCTTGATCAAGCGGTTAAGGTTGCCGATCATTTTATTGAGGAAGGTAAGATGATCGTTTACACCGAGGGACGGGAAAAGGATTCCAAGATGCAGTTTACCGCACGCAAAGGTGGCAAGGAAGCCGGCTACCCGATTGTGGTGCTGATTAACGGCGGCAGTGCCAGCGCTTCGGAAATCGTTGCCGGTGCCCTGCAGGACCACAAGCGGGCCATTATCATGGGAACCCAGAGCTTCGGCAAGGGTTCGGTTCAGACAATCATCCCGCTGTCGGATGAATCCGGTTTGCGCCTTACAACGGCCCGTTATTACACTCCCAAGGGGCGCTCGATCCAGGCCAAGGGAATCACGCCCGACATCGTGGTGGAACAGCTGGAACTGCCGCGCGACAAGGGCGATAAAAAAGACAGTCTGATGCATGTGCGTGAGAAAGATCTGGAAAACCATTTTGAAGGCGAAGAAAAAGCTGCGCCGAATGAGCCCAAAAAGGATGAGAAAAAAGACAAACCGCTCTCCGGCAAGCCGGAAGATAACCTGAAGAACGACTATCAGGTGACCCGTGCCCTTGACCTGCTGAAAGGGTGGGAAATAATGAAGAAAATGGGCGGAGAGCGTTAGGTGCCAGTTCCAGCGTCGTATGGCTGTCCGGTCGGCCGGATTGATCAAGCCGGCCGCTCCGGACAGCCGGGTAATCAGCAGCACCAATTTCTGGTTTCAGTCCGATGAGTGCCTACCGCAGTACCCGGCCGACCGGCACGGGCCGCCGCAGTGGGCGGGCCGGATGGCTGGTCGTGGCGATCATCGTCGCAACGGTCGGTGCCTATCTGTTTTTAGCGCCATCGGAGAAGCAGCAGGAAAACTCCCGTCCTGAACGAGCGGAGCTCCCGCCCGCCACGGTGCCGGTCCGGCCCCAGCCACCAAAAACACCCCAGCCGGTGCCCGTTGAGACGCCCTCACACCAGGGTGCCGTGTCAGCCCCTGAACCTTCTGCCCCTGCTGCACCCGGCGCAGCACGGGACGGCGCTGCCAGCCTTGCGATCATTATTGACGATATGGGCAGCAGCCTGCAGGAAGCGCGGGCCCTGAAAGACATCGGGCTCCCGGTCACCTTTGCGATTATTCCCGGACTGCGGCAGAGTCGTGAGGTGGCCCGCTTCGCAGCCGAGTCAGGCATCGAGACGATGCTGCATATCCCGATGCAATCCAAGGGATGGCCAGCCCGCCGCCTTGAGGCAAACGGCCTTCTGGTCGAAATGGGGGACGGGGAGGTCAGACGGCAGATTGATGGATATCTTGCATTGGTTCCCGGGGCAGTTGGGGCTAACAATCACATGGGATCGGAATATACGGAGCACGAGGACCGGATGCGGGTCGTGCTTGAGTCGCTCAAGCAGCACGACATGTTCTTTGTGGACAGCGTGACATCTCCTGCAACGGTTGGCATCAATACCGCCCGCTCATTGGGCGTCAGGTCGGGCAGGCGTAACGTGTTTCTGGACAATGAACAGGATGACGCCTATATTCGCGGCCAGCTCGGTCAGGCGGTCCGCTATGCCCGGAAGCATGGTGCTGCAATTGCTATCTGCCATCCCCATCCGGTTACTCTTGCAACGCTGGCGGAGGAATTGCCGAAACTGGGCAAGCAGGGGGTGAGGCTGGTTTTTGCCTCAAAGCTTGTGCAGTAGCCGTGTCAGACGTGTGTGCAGACTGTTGTCAGACCTTCTCCAGCAGGTGTCCCATCTTCTTGCGTTTTGTCCTCAGGTAATCACGGTTATTGTCGGTTGGGACCGCCTC
>DCNF01000090.1:15507-16400 GCA_002322035.1 Geobacter sp. UBA1603 | reverse complement strand
CCGAGTGCCAGCAGGATCTGGGCACCGATGCCGTAATCGCGCAGATCGGCCTTGAATCCCAGTTCCAGATTGGCTTCAACAGTATCTCTGCCCTGGTCCTGCAGTTCATAGGCCTTCAATTTATTGATCAGGCCGATCCCCCGCCCTTCCTGGCGCATATACAGAATCACTCCACTCCCTTCACGCTCGATCATCGCCATGGCACGATGCAGCTGCTCGCCGCAGTCGCAGCGCAGGCTGCCAAGTACATCGCCGGTCAGACATTCTGAATGCACGCGTACCAGAACCGCTTCATGGGTCTTGATGTCACCTTTTACCAGGGCGATGTGGTCCAGTTTGTCAACGTCGTTCTCAAAGGCGATGGCCCGCCAGTCTCCGCCGAACCGGGAGGGAAGCCGTGCTTCTGCCACCGTGCGGACCAGGCGCTCATGCCGCAAGCGGTAGGCCACCAGGTCTGCGATTGTGCAGATCTTCAGCCCATGCTCCTTGGCGAACTCACGCAGTTCGGGCATGCGGGACATGGTGCCGTCATCGTTCATGATCTCGCAAATTACGCCTGCCGGCTTGAGCCCTGCCAGGCGGGCCAGATCAACCGATCCCTCGGTCTGTCCGGAACGAACCAGCACCCCTCCCTTGCGGGCCCGCAGGGGGAATATGTGGCCGGGGCTGACCAGATCTCTGGCCGATGCTCCATCGGCAACTGCGGTCAGGATCGTGTGGGCCCGGTCTGCTGCCGAAATACCGGTGGTTACCCCGTGCCGTGCTTCGATCGATACGGTGAAGGCGGTTTCGAAGGGAGAGGTATTGTCACGCACCATCGGTCGCAGACCGAGTTCGTCGCATTTTTCGGGCGTGAGCGTCAGGCAGATCAGGCCACGGCCGTGTTTGGCCAT
>DCNF01000090.1:15029-15383 GCA_002322035.1 Geobacter sp. UBA1603 | reverse complement strand
CACCATTTTGCCCTGGCGAATGTCCTCGATTGCTGCTTCTATCGTTGCAACAGGCATGTGTCTCTCGCTTTCTTTTCGTCTGCTACAGAAAACCGTGTTCGGCCAGAGTCTTCAAGGAAAGGCCGCCCGGTTGTGTTACGGCAGGAGCAAGCAGCCGTTCGACATATTTGCCGAGGATGTCGGTCTCAATGTTGACACGACTGCCGATTTTGAGGGTTGACAGGGTGGTCTGTTCAAAGGTGTGGGGAATGATAGTGACACTGAATCCTTCTTTAGTCAGCCCGTTGACGGTCAGGCTGATGCCGTCGACGGTTATCGATCCCTTGTGTACCAGGTAGCGCAGAAATTCAGGCG
>DCNF01000090.1:14620-14985 GCA_002322035.1 Geobacter sp. UBA1603 | reverse complement strand
AAGCCAAGTACCCTGCTGTCGGAATCCTGGCGGGTTGCAACCAGTGTTGCACAGCAGTCGATGTGGCCGGTGACGATGTGTCCGCCAAGCCGGTCCCCCATCTTTAGAGCCCGTTCCAGGTTGACGCGGCTTCCACCGCGTAATTCCCTGATGGTGCTGCGTGCAGCTGTCTCTGGTGAAACATCGAATATCAGCCCGGAGCCGCCTGTATCCGTGACGGTCAGACAGATGCCGTTGACTGCGATCGAGTCTCCGAGAGATATTTCTTTTCGCGGCAGTTGCGTCTCTATCGTGAGCCTGGTGCCATCCCCTCTCGGTTCAATCGCCGCTATCCTGCCGATGTCTTCAATCAGGCCGGTAAACAT
>DCNF01000090.1:13191-14578 GCA_002322035.1 Geobacter sp. UBA1603 | reverse complement strand
GCGCCTCCGGGAATGCGTTGACGACAATGTCAGTGCCACTGCGGGAAAACGACGAAAAGCGAAGCGGTATGGCCCGTTCCATACCGGTCAGCCCCTGAATCGAAAACGGTGCAAACCCGTCGCTGCCGATAATCTTGGGGGCTATGAAAAAAACGAATTCATCAATCAGTCCCTCGCGAACCATCTCCCCGGCCAATCGGCTCCCCCCCTCCAGAAGGATCGATTGAATGCCCATGGCGCCAAGCCTGACCAGCAGGTCGCTGATTGAAACCCTGCCAGCTTCCTCCCGGCAGACCAGTACGGTTGCCCCTTGGGAGGTGTAGCGCAGATGGATGCGTGGATTGCTCTCGGCTGTGGCAATGATCGTTTTTCTGGCCAGTCGCCCCCCGAGCACCGCTACGCTTTCCGGGGTCCGCAGTCGGCTGTCGACGATTACCCGCAGTGGATTGCGGCCCTGAACATGGCGGACGTTTAACTGGGGGTTGTCGGCAATGATGGTGTCGACACCGACCATGACCGCATCGCAGCGGGAACGCATACGGTGTACCATTTTCCGTGAGGCATCGCAGCTTATCCAGCGCGATTCACCGGTGACGGTGGCGATCCGGCCATCCATCGTCATGGCGCATTTGAACAGAACATAGGGGCGGCCGCTGGTGACATGCTTGATGAAGGGACGGTTGATGGCGGCGCACTCATCTGCCATTAGGCCGCTTTCCGCCGCAATACCGGCCAGACGAAGCTGTTTGAGCCCCCTGCCGGCAACCAGCGGGTTCGGGTCTGGCATTGCCGCCACAACCCGTTTGACTCCCGCCCTTATCAGCGCTTCGGTGCAGGGGGGGGTCTTTCCGGTATGGCAGCAGGGTTCCAGGGTGACGTAGACATCAGCGCCCCGGGCAGCATCGCCGGCCGCTTCCAGCGCGTGTACCTCGGCGTGGTGTCCGCCGGCCCGTTTATGCCATCCTTCGCCGACGATCCTGTCATCCCGCACGATTACGCAGCCGACGGCAGGATTGGGCGAGGTGGCTCCCAGGCCTTTTCGGGCCAGGGCCAGAGCCCGTTTCATGTATTTCCGGTCCCGTTCGACACTCATTTTTTCAGCAGATCCTGTAGTTCCTTCATGAACTCGTTGATGTCGCGGAACGAGCGGTAGACCGAGGCAAAGCGTACATAGGCGACTTCATCCATTTCGTGCAGTTCCTTCATAATCCATTCGCCGATGGCGTTGGTGGTGATCTCCCGCTCGGATGATTCCTGGAGCCGCGTCTCGAAACGGTCCACCAGGCGTTCGACCTCCTCCATGGAAATCGGCCGCTTTTCACACGCTTTCTGGATGCCGGCAATGATCTTCAGGCGGTCGAACGGCTCGCGCCGGCCGTCCTTCTTG
>DCNF01000090.1:12827-13010 GCA_002322035.1 Geobacter sp. UBA1603 | reverse complement strand
GGGCATTTCATGGCTGATTGTCCTCCGCAGCCGGCATGAAGCGGGTTACCGTGACCCCTGATTCTCCGATCATCTCCCGGGCCAGGTCATCGGAATACCCCTCGCCGTAGACCACGTCACGGATTCCGGCATTGATGAGCATTTTTGTGCAGATGATGCAGGGCATAGTCGTGCAGTAAAGGG
>DCNF01000090.1:8195-12797 GCA_002322035.1 Geobacter sp. UBA1603 | reverse complement strand
GTAAAGGGTTGCGCCGTCAATATTGGTACCATGTTTCGCCGCCTGGATAATGGCGTTCTGTTCAGCGTGAAGGCCGCGGCACAGTTCATGGCGTTCGCCCGATGGGACGTTCAGGCGTTCCCTTAAGCACCCGGCTTCATCGCAATGGCTGATGCCCGACGGTACCCCGTTGTAACCGGTAGCCAGAATGTTGCGGTCCTTGACCAGCACGGCGCCAACCTGGCGGCGCAGGCAGGTGGAGCGTGTCGCCACCAGGCGGGTGATGTCCATGAAGTACTGGTCCCAGGAAGGGCGCTGCATGGTTGTAGTCCCCACAGTGTCATGAATTGAAAGCAGACAGCAAAACTACTCCATTGCACGACACAACGTCAATACTGTTTCAAGGCAGTTGATGCAGATCGCCATCAACTGCGGCGGACGATCAGGCGCGACGTCTGAAAAAGTGCTTGCATTCAGCAGGATGGCATGCTAGAACAACCAAAATTTCGTTCACTCAAAAGTGAGCTCGCAAGGCTCACTTTTTTGTTTTCGGAGGCTGGTGATGGCGGTGACGAAAGAGGACATACTGAACGGCGTGACCCAGCTGGCCCAGCCGATACTCGATTCAATGGGCCTTGAACTGGTCGATATCGAATACGGCCGTGCCGGCCGTGATGCCGTGCTGCGGCTGTTTATCGACAAGGAGGGGGGGGTGACTCTTGACGATTGTGCCGACATGAGCCACGAGCTGTCGGCGGTTCTTGATATCGAGGATGTCATTCCCTGTCATTATACCTTGGAAGTTTCTTCACCGGGGCTTGACCGGCCGCTGAAGAAGCCGGCGGACTATGAGAAATTCGCCGGCCGTCTGGTGAAGGTTAAGACTTATGAACCGCTGGCCGATGATTCAGGAAACAAGCGCAAGACGTTTCTCGGCCATCTGGACGGTCTTTCAGGTGGCGTTGTCAGGCTTACGCTTGCCGAAGGGCAGACCGCCTCGATACCGTTGGAGAGAGTGGCAAAAGCCAATCTTGAGTTCGAATTTTAGCTGGATAGTATCCTAATAATCAATACAAGAGTCAGCAAGGAGACGTAACCGTGGACGCAAACATCAACCTCAAGCACGCCATTGAGCAGATCGTCAAGGAAAAGGGGATCGACCGCCAGGTGGTCATGGAGGCCATGGAGCAGGCTGTTCTGACCGCTGCCAACAAAAAATACCGTAACACCCGTGATCTGGAGGCACATTACAATCCTGACTCGGGAGAGGTCGAGCTGTTTGAGTTTGTGACGGTTGTGGATGAAGTCCAGGATTCCTACAAGGAGATCAGTCTTGATGAGGCCCGCGAAATCGATCCGGGGGCTGAAATCGGTGACTCCCTCGGGGAAAAGCTCGATGCAAGCGGTTTTACCCGGATTGCCGCCCAGACCGCCAAACAGGTGATTATCCAGAAGGTCCGCGAGGCGGAGCGTGAGACGATTTTCAACGAATACAGCGACCGCCAGTGGGAGATCATTACCGGTATGGTGCGTCGTTTTGAAAAGGGTGAGCTGCTGGTAGACCTTGGCCGCGCCGAAGCGGTGCTGACCAGCAAGGAGCAGATGCCGCGCGAAGTCTATCGTCCTGGTGACCGCATCCGGGCGATTATCACCGAAATCCGCATGACACCCAAGGGCCCGCAGATCATACTGTCCCGTACGCATCCCAGTATGCTGGCCAAGTTGTTCGAGGCCGAAGTGCCTGAAATTGCCGAAGGTATTGTTGAAATCAATGCCGTGGTGCGTGATCCGGGCAGCCGCGCCAAGATCGCCGTCTCTTCCAATGATTCGGATGTCGATCCGGTTGGAGCCTGTGTCGGTATGCGCGGTGCCCGTGTCCAGAATGTGGTTTCTGAACTGCGCGGCGAAAAAATCGATATCATCCCCTGGTCGGAAGATATTGCACGATTTGCCTGCAACGCCTTGTCGCCAGCCCAGGTTTCCAAAGTTTTTGTCGATGAAGAGAACCGCACCCTGGAAATTGTCGTGGCCGATGACCAGCTCTCCCTGGCGATCGGTAAGCGTGGCCAGAACGTCAGTCTGGCAGCACGGTTGACCGGCTGTCGGATCGACATCAAGAGCGAGACCAAGGCGGCCGAGGCGGAGTTGCAGCAGTACGCTTCGTTTGACGGCACCCAGCTTGAGGAGCAGGGGGCCGAGGACGAAGCAGCGGTTGACGCCGTTGACGCGGCTGCCCCGCACGAGCAGATCGGATAAGCTGCGCCATGTCCCGGCGTGACGGAGCTGAAAAGCCGCAGCGCAGCTGTCTGGGGTGCCGTACTGCCCGCGACCGCGATCAGCTGATCCGTTTTGTGCTGGCCCCGTCCGGGGAAATTGTGCCTGATCTCGATGGCAGGCTGCCGGGGCGCGGCGCTTATACATGTATCTCGTCAACCTGTCTTGAGGCCGCTGTCAGGCAGCGGCAATTCAGTCGCGGATTCAAGTGCGATGTTGCAGCGCCGCCGGCTCCGTCGCTGGTTATGATGGTTGCGCGGCTTCTCAAGGACCGGATTATCGGTTCGATTGGCCTTGCCAACAAGGCCGGGAACGTCGTTTCAGGCGGATCAATGGTCAGCGATGCAGTCAAAAGTTCACGGAAGCCGGGGCTGGTGCTTCTGGCGACCGATGTTTCCGAAGCGATTGGCGAACGGATTGAGTCGCTGGCCGCCGTTAATCGGATCCCCGTGCTACGGGTTTTGTCAAAAGATGATTTTGGGGCGGTGCTCGGCAAGGCGCCCCGCAGTGCGGTCGCCATTCGGCCGGGAGGATTTGTGAGCCCGCTGGTGCGATCAATTGAACGATACAGAAACTTCCTGGGGGAGGTAGGGCAGGTATGAGTAAAATTCGGGTCAGCAATCTGGCAGAAAAACTGGGAGTCGGTGCATCTGAAGCGATTGCCAGGCTCAAGGAGATCGGGATCGAGGCCAAATCGGGCCAGTCCATGGTCGAGGAAGATGCTGTCAAGAAACTGTTTGCGCCGCAGCCCAAAGAAGGGGGCAACTCAACCGAGGAGGTCCGGGTTACAACGACAATTATCCGTCGCCGCGCCAAGGTTGCCCCTGCGGAAGAGCCGCCTGTCGCACCGGCGCCTGAATCCGGCCAGAAAGAGGTTCCGGCAGAAGCGTCTGCTCCTGCGGCACCGGCACCATTGTCGTTGTCTGATCAGCCGGAAACTGTACCGGTCGCCGTCGAAGCGCCTGCCGTGCCGGCTCCGGCAGCGGTTGCGGCTGTGTCCGCTGAAAAACCGAAACCTGCTGCTGCCGCCGTGCCAGACAAGCCAGGGCCGAATCAGGCCAGGATTCTTGGCCGTATGGAGATTCCGGGGGTAACAAATCGGCCGACCAGGGTTGTGCCGAGGGATTCGCAGCCGCCCCAGCGCAGTTCTGCTCCGCGTCCGGCAGACAGTGGCCCGCGTCGTCCTGCACCCGGCACGGCACCGGCTGTTTCGCCAGCCCCTGCCGGTGACCCGGACCGTTCGCGCATGAAGCAGGTTCAGATTACGCCGGCCCCAGGAGGGGATGACCGACGCAAAGGCGGACCCGGCAAAGGTGGTCCCGGCGGCCCGGGAGGCCATGCCGACGCTGGAAAAGGCGGCAAAAAAGGGGCCCCACCCAAGAAGAAGGAACAGCCGCGCAAGAATGAACTGCTTGAAAAGCGCGAACGCGCGTTCGATCCGGTTTACAAGGGCAAGAAAAAGGGCGGAAAAGAGCGTGCGCCGGAGGTGAAGAAGACCGAAATCACCGTGCCCAAGGCGATCAAGCGTATCATCCGGATTTCCGAGACAATCACGGTTGGCGAGTTGGCCAAGCGGATGGGAATCAAGGCCAATGATTTGATTAAATCGCTGATGAAGATGGGGATGATGGTCACCATCAACCACCCGCTTGATTTTGACACGGCGGCGATCCTTTCATCGGAATACAGCTACGAGATCGAGAACGTGGCGGTCGACCTGGACGAAATCCTCGAGTCAACCCCCGATGCGCCGGAAACATTGAGTAAACGGCCGCCGGTGGTCACCATCATGGGCCATGTCGATCATGGCAAGACATCGCTTCTGGACGCCATTCGAGAAGCCAATGTCATCGCCGGCGAGGCGGGCGGCATTACCCAGCATATCGGCGCCTACGACGTTGAACTGAACGGCCGCAAGATTACCTTCCTCGATACGCCGGGTCACGAGGCTTTTACCGCCATGCGTGCCCGCGGTGCCAAGGTTACCGATATCGTTATCCTGGTGGTCGCCGCCGACGATGGCGTCATGCCCCAGACCCGCGAAGCCATCAACCACTCCAAGGCTGCCGGAGTGCCGATCATCGTGGCGATCAACAAGGTTGACAAGCCCGAGGCCAAGCCGGAACGGGTCAAGCAGGAATTGACCGAGCATGGGCTGGTGGCGGAGGAGTGGGGTGGCGACACAACCATGGTTGAAGTTTCTGCCAAGAAGCGGTTGAATCTCGAAGGGCTGCTCGAGATGGTCCTGCTGCAGGCTGACGTCATGGACCTCAAGGCCAACGCGGACAAGCAGGCCAAGGGCACCATCGTTGAGGCCAAGCTGGACAAGGGGCGCGGCCCGGTGGCCAC
>DCNF01000090.1:7804-8082 GCA_002322035.1 Geobacter sp. UBA1603 | reverse complement strand
GCCATGCAGAATGACCGCGGCGAGAAGGTTCTCGAAGCCGGTCCATCCATGCCGGTTGAGCTGATCGGTCTCTCCGGCGTGCCTGATGCAGGCGATGTGTTTGTTTCCATGAAGGACGAAAAGCAGGCCAAAGAAATTGCGACCCTGCGCCAGATCAAGCATCGTGAGCAGGAATTGGCCAAGCACAGCCGTATGTCGCTGGATCAGCTCTATCAGAAGATCCAGAAAGGCGAAGTCAAGGATCTTAACGTCATCGTCAAGGGCGACGTGCAGGGTTC
>DCNF01000090.1:7318-7557 GCA_002322035.1 Geobacter sp. UBA1603 | reverse complement strand
TACGATGCGGTCGAGGATGTGAAAAAGGCCATGGAAGGCCTTCTTGAGCCGATCTTCAAGGAAAAGTATCTCGGGCGCGCCGAGATTCGCGAGGTGTTTTCGGTGCCCAAGGTTGGCAATGTTGCCGGCTGCTATGTCCAGGACGGCAAGATGCTCCGCAACGCCCAGGTCCGCCTGTTGCGGGACAACGTGGTGGTATACGAAGGGAAGATGTCGTCGCTGCGCCGTTTCAAGGACGA
>DCNF01000090.1:325-7153 GCA_002322035.1 Geobacter sp. UBA1603 | reverse complement strand
GACAGCCTTGCCAGAACGAAAAATTCTCGTTTCTTGGGGAAGTTTAAATTATGCAACATAAACGTTCTGATAAAGTTGCCGAAACCATCCACGAACTACTCAGTTCGATCCTGTCGCGGGGCTTGAACGACCCGCGGATCGGTTTTGTCACTATCACCGCCGTCGAGGTTACCGATGATCTGCACCTGGCTCGGGTGTTCTATACGGTGATCGGTGACGAGGCCGCCCGCACAAACAGTGAGGCCGGGCTTAACAGCGCCAGGGGATTTTTGCGCAGGGAATTGGGAAAATCCCTTTCCATGCGCTACACGCCGGACCTGCTCTTCAAATATGACCACTCTCAGGATTACGGTACCCGCATAGATTCGCTTCTCAAGGAGATTGACACAAGCAATGACGGAAACGATCCCGGCCATAACTGAAATCATCCGCCGCTGCACCTCTTTTCTCATCACCACCCACGAGAGCCCTGACGGCGATGCAATCGGATCTTCGCTCGGTCTTGCCTCTTTCCTGCGTGCCATCGGCAAGGACGTCTGTGTCCACTACAAAGACCCGGTCCCTGATCTTTATGCGTTTCTCCCCGGCTCTGATGCGGTCTGTGCCCATATACCAGGCCGCGATTTTGATGCCGCCTTCGTTCTTGATATCGGTGAGCGCCGCCGGGCTGGAGAAGAGTTCTGCTCTTTCAGCCGATGTGGCACGGTTATCAACCTCGATCATCATCTTACCTGTGAAACATTCGGTGACGTTAATCTGATTGATTGCCAGGCTGCTGCTACCGGCGTACTGGTTCATCGTGTCATGGCACACTACGGTTATGCCGTCGATCGGCAGACGGCACTCTGTCTGTATGTCTCAATCATCACTGACACGGGCTCATTCCGGTATTCCAATGCCAATCGTGAGGCGTTCAGTATTGCCGGAGAGATGATCGAGGCTGGGGTCAACGCCTGGGATGTGGCTGAACAGCTTTACGAAAATCAGCCGCAAAAGCGTCTGGAACTGCTTGCGCGATGTCTCCCGACGCTGGAGGTGTTTGCCGGCGGGCAGGCCGCATCGGTGACCGTTACCCTTGATATGTATGCTGTTACGGGCGCCGATGCTGATTTGACAGACGGTTTTGTCAACTATCCACGCTCAATCCGTGGGGTTGAGGTAGCAATCTTTTACCGCCAGCTGTCTGAAAACAGATGGAAGGTCGGTTTCCGTTCCAAGGGGAAGGTCAATGTGGCGGCTTTTTCCCGGGCCATGGGGGGTGGCGGGCATCATAATGCCGCCGGCTGCACCATCGATGGCACTCTCGATGAGGTCCGTGACACAGTCCGCGCTATAGTGGAATCCTCTCTTTGATCAACGGCTTTTTCATCATCGATAAACCGGCCGGCCTCACCTCCCATGACGTGGTCAGTCGTGTCCGCCGGATCCTCGGTACCCGCAAGGTCGGTCACACCGGAACCCTGGACCCCTTCGCCACCGGTGTTCTGCCTGTGGCCGTCAATGACGGCACCAAGGTGATTCCCTTCCTTGACGAGGGGATCAAGACCTACGAAGCCCTGCTCCGGTTTGGAATTACCACCGACACCCTCGATATGACCGGCAGCGTTCTTTCCGAAAATAGCCCGTCCGCACTTACCAGAGATCGCCTTTTTGCCTGCCTGAAAGCTTTTACCGGCAGGATCAGCCAGATACCCCCCATGTACTCGGCCGTCAAGCAGAACGGACAGCCTTTGTATAAACTGGCTCGCAAGGGTGAGGAGGTCGAGCGCAAGCCGAGGCAGATCGATATTCATGCCCTGGATGTGCTGTCGTTCGATCTTCCCTGTGCCGCTCTTCGTGTAACCTGTTCCCGTGGAACGTATGTTCGTAGCCTGGCCGACGACATCGGCCGACAGCTTGGCTGCGGTGCCGCCCTACAGGAATTGCGGCGCACGGCCAGTGGTCTGTTTCGGATTGAGGATTCACTTACGATTGAAGCGCTGGAAGAACTGGCTGCGGAGAGGAAGGTGGAGGAAAAGTACCTGTCGCCGTCCGCGGTCCTTGGCCATCTCCCGGAATTACTGCTTGATGATGCCGAGTGGGCGCTGGTGCGCCATGGTCGGGCCCCTGCGTGTGATCCCGGATGTTTCAGTGATCTCGGACCGTACTCAAGCCGGCTTGTCCGACTGACCTGGGACGGCCGGCTCGCTGCGGTCGGCCAGGTGAATGGGGAGGCCGCTGATCCCCGCATTGTTCTCAAAAGGGTTTTTGTGTAAGCAGAATTAACGCTTTACATTTGTGAATGATATGTGGTATCAACTACAGCTTGCATATAAAGACAGTTACGCAAGTAACACAGGAAGGGGGTGTTGGCAGTGCTGGCAACCGAAAAGAAACAGGAAATCATCAATTCGTTTAAAAAACATGACAGCGACACAGGTTCTCCGGAGGTGCAGATTGCAATCCTCACCGAGCGGATCACCTATCTCACCGAGCACTTCAAGATCCACAAGAAGGATCATCACAGCCGTCGCGGGCTTTTGAAGCTCGTCGGCCAGAGGCGCCGCCTTCTGGACTACCTGAAAGGCAAAGAGCTGGACAGGTACAAAAAGGTTATCGAAAGACTCGGCATACGCAGATAAATGTGAAAGGCGGCATATCCGGCCGGTACATCGGGGGATATGCCGCCTTTCTTTCAGCGGATGCCGCGAACAGAGGGCTTTGGGCCCTTTTTTATTTTACCGGTTGGGGACGTGGGTAGAATCTCCCTGTCGCAGGGAGATTGTAGCGACGGCCCCAACGCAACCACGAGGAGAATCGAATTATGACAGAACAATCAGTCAAGGTTGAGTTCGGCGGCAAGACCGTCACCATTTCCACAGGCAAAATGGCCAAGCAGGCCAACGGCGCCGTTGTGGTTCGCAGCGGTGACAGCATGGTTCTGGTGACCGCCGTCGCCCAGAAAGAGGCAAAAGAAGGGCAGGATTTTTTCCCTCTGACCGTCAATTACACCGAGAAGGCCTATGCCGGCGGCAAGATTCCAGGAGGTTTTTTCAAGCGCGAGGCCCGTCCTTCCGATGCGGAAACGCTGATCTGCCGCCTGATCGACCGGCCGATCCGTCCGCTGTTCCCCGAGTCGTTCCTGAACGATACCCAGATCATGGCCACGGTCGTGTCTGCCGACAAGGACAACGATCCCGGAATACTCTCCATGCTGGGTGCATCGGCAGCCCTCATGGTGTCAGACATCCCTTTTCAGGGACCGATTGCCGGCGCCAAGGTTGGCCGAGTCGACGGGAGGCTGATCTGCAACCCGACCGCTGAAGAGCTTGAGAAGAGCGACATGGAGATCGTCGTTGCCGCAAGCCGTGACGCAATCATCATGGTCGAGGGTGAGGCCAAGTTCGTATCCGAGGCCGACATGCTGGAGGCGATCTTCTTTGCCAAGGATGCCATGCTGCCGGTGATCGAGGCCCAGGAGAAACTTCAGGCGCTGGCCGGCGTTGCCAAGCGCGAAGTGTCTGCCCCGGTGGTCAATGAAGAACTCAAGGCCCGCGTTCATGAACTGGCCTACAGTCGCATGGCAGAGGCGGTCAAGCTCAAAGCCAAAGGTGAGCGCCACAATCAGATCGACCTGATCAAGGCCGAGACCATTGAGGCCCTGAAGGATGAGTTTGAAGGAAGCGCCAAACAGATCAAGGCTTTCCTCGGTGACTTCGAGTACGAGCGGGTCCGTGCCGATATACTCGATACCGGTATCCGTATTGACGGACGTGACACCACCACCATCCGTCCCATTGCCACCGAGGCAGGCCTGCTGCCGCGCGCCCACGGTTCCGCCCTGTTCACCCGTGGCGAGACCCAGGCCCTTGTTTCCACCACCCTGGGCACCTCCAGCGACGAGCAGCGCATCGATTCGCTTTATGGCGAGTCACGCAAGCGTTTCCTTCTGCACTACAACTTCCCGCCCTTCTCGGTGGGCGAGACCAGTTTCCGTCTGGCTCCCGGCCGCCGCGAGATCGGCCACGGCATGCTGGCCGAACGTGCTCTTTCGGCGGTTATCCCGAGCCATGACGCATTTCCCTATACCATTCGCATCGTTTCCGAAACCCTTGAGAGCAACGGCTCCTCCTCAATGGCGTCGGTCTGTGGTGGCTGCCTGTCGCTGATGGATGCCGGTGTGCCGGTATCGGCACCGGTGGCAGGAATTGCCATGGGACTGATCAAAGAAGGGGATCGGGTTGCGGTCCTGTCAGACATCCTTGGCGATGAGGACCACCTGGGTGATATGGATTTCAAGGTAGCCGGCACAGCGGAAGGCGTCACCGCCCTGCAGATGGATATCAAGATCGGCGGCGTTACCAAGGAAATCATGCAGCAGGCCCTCAAACAGGCCCGTGAAGGTCGCCTGCATATTCTGGGCAAGATGGCTGAAACCCTGTCGGCACCCCGCAGCGAGATGTCTCCCTTTGCTCCACGCATCACGACCATCTGGGTCAAAACCGACAAGATCCGCGACGTAATAGGAACCGGCGGCAAGAATATCCGCAATATCACCGAAACCACCGGCGTCACCATCGATATCGAGGATACCGGCAAGATCAATATTGCCAGCACCAGCAAAGAGGCGTGCGATCTGGCCATCAAGATGATCCGTGACCTGACCGACGAGGCTGAAGAGGGCAAGCTCTACATGGGTACCGTCAAGAAGATCATGGACTTTGGCGCCTTCGTCGAGATCATGCCCGGCACCGATGGCCTGGTTCATATTTCCGAGCTTGATACCGCCCGCGTCAAGGTAGTAACCGATATCCTCAATGAGGGTGACAAGGTACTTGTCAAATGCATCGGCATCGACAAGAACGGCAAGATCAAGCTTTCCCGCAAGGAAGCCCTCGGCTTGAGTCTGGATGGCGGTTCCACTGAAACTGATAAATAGCGTTTGAGTGTATGCTTCATGTTCAAGCAGGCGTGTCCCTTTGGGGATGCGCCTGTTTTGTTTTCGTCGCCCATCGCCCTGTCGTTAACCGCGCATTACCGGGCCACCGATCTTGGGTAATTCCGGCTTGATAAATTTATAACAATGGTATATTGTTGTAAGCGTTGTCTGCAGGCTGTTATTATTCCTTACGGTACGCTCACCCCTTCCTGACGAGGCACTCTATGACGCAGCACGTTGAACAGCGTGAAACAAGCTGGAACGAACTGCGTGAGAAGGTGATCGGTCTCGGCAGTTCATCCAGCCGCAAAAGCTATTACCCTGAACTCCAGCAGCGCCTGAAAGAACTTGAAGATGAAGTCGCTCGCCGTAAACAGGTGGAGCAGGAGCTCAAATTAAAGTCACAGAAGCTGGAACAGGAAATTATTGAGCGGCTCAACATCGAAGACGACCTCCGCAGGGAACGTGACAATACGCGGGCGGTTTTTGAAGCAGCCCCGGTAGGGATGCTGCTTTTGAACGGGACCTGCCGGATTCTTGACGCCAATCAGGCGATGTCGGTAATCAGCGGCATGGAGTGCGAGCAGATGCTGGGGATGTTTCCGGGCCAGGCGCTTAATTGCGCCTATGTCCAACCCGGAACGGCTGAATGCGGCCATACTCCTGAGTGCGCCGTATGCGGCCTGCGCAGCATGGTGCGGGCCGTTATACAGGCCAGGGTCGGACATTACGGAGTCGAGATCAAACACCTGAAAAGAAGCGGAAACGAGCCGCAGACCATGTGGCTGAAGGTCAGCGTCGAGCCGATCAGCATTTCCGGCGAATCCTGCGCTATTCTGGCCATCGATGATCTGACCGAACGGCATAATCTGGAAGATGAACTGATGCGCACCAGGAAGCTCGAATCCCTGGGTGTGCTGGCGGGCGGGATTGCACACGACTACAACAATTTGCTGGCCGGAATTGTCGGCAATCTTTCGCTGGCTCTGATGAGGATCAAGGACCGTGCCGAACTGGCAACTCCTGTGGAGCGTGCACTACAGGCGACGGAGCGGGCGGCCGACCTGACCCGGCAGCTCTTGACATTTGCCAAGGGGGGGGCGCCGGTCAAGCAGCTGGCATCACTGGAAAAGATTATCCGGGATTCTGCCGAGTTTGTCCTGCGTGGTGCCAATGTCCGCTGCGAATGCAGCATAGCCGACGACCTCTGGCCGGCTGAAGTCGACATCGGTCAGATCAGCCAGGTGATCAGCAATCTTGTGATCAATGCCGATCAGGCCATGCCCGACGGTGGTACGATTCTTCTCAAGGCTGAAAACGAAGAGTCTGCAGATTATGGTCAGGTAGAGTGTGACCGGTGGGTCAGGATCACGGTTGAGGATCAGGGGGTCGGCATCCGTCCGGAACATCTGAGCCGGATATTTGACCCCTATTTTTCAACCAAGCAGCATGGCAGCGGACTTGGGCTGGCGACAGTCCACTCAATAGTGACCCGTCATGGGGGAACGATCAGGGCTTCATCGCTGCCTGGTGTCGGCACGCGGTTCGTGGTTCTTCTGCCGGCTTCCAGACAAGCCCTTGAAGTGAGTTCCCGGGCCGAAGATCGCATCACCCATGGCAATGGCCGTATTCTGGTCATGGATGATGAACAGATTATCCGCGAAATGGCCGCTGATATGCTTGACCTGCTTGGATATCGGGCTGACGTGTGTGCTTCAGGTGATGATGCGTGCAGAATATATCAGGATGCTCTGGTGTCCGGTGACCGCTTTGCTGCCGTTATCATGGATCTGACAATTCCGGGCGGTATGGGCGGAGTTGCCGCCATGAAGCGGATTCTTGCCCTTGATCCCAAGGCCCGCGGCATTGTTTCAAGCGGCTACAGCAATGATCCGGTCGTTGCTGATTTG
>DCNF01000090.1:0-256 GCA_002322035.1 Geobacter sp. UBA1603 | reverse complement strand
TCCGTTTTCCGTCAAGGCCATGGCTGATACCCTCTCATCAGTGCTGAACTCCTGAGATTTCTTTATACTCGTTGAGTGAATCGCACGGTTGTGCCACTCGTTCGCGGGCGCCTTCCGCTTTTGTCCTGTCGCTTTTGCCTTGCCGAAACAGCCCTCCAGATGCTACTCTCACGCCATTTTCGATCAGATTACAGGAGGTCTTGTGCCTACGCTTCGCTACCTGACCGCGGGCGAGTCCCATGGTCCGCAGCTTACT
>DCNF01000022.1:8953-9144 GCA_002322035.1 Geobacter sp. UBA1603 | reverse complement strand
GCACCGACCATCTGGGCGGTCAGGTAGAAGGTGGTGACCGATACGGTGGCGATGGCGGCCACGGCGCGAACCGGCTTGGGATCGGTGCGGAAGGAGAGGATGTCGCCCAGGGTGTACTTGCCGGCGTTGCGGCAGGGCTCGGCCACGATCAGGAGGACGGTGATGTAAGCCACCAGCCAGCCGACCGAGTA
>DCNF01000022.1:0-8840 GCA_002322035.1 Geobacter sp. UBA1603 | reverse complement strand
CGGCGATGGCCCAGCCGTTCTGGGTGCCGGTGATGCCGCCGCCCGCTGCGTAGAAGTCGGCAGCCGACTTGGTCTTTTTGGCCGAGTTGACAACGACCGCCAGGGTGATGGCGATGATGATGGCGAACATGGTCAGGGTGATCGCCTTGTTGGTCTTGATTTCAGGCTTGGCGGGCGGTGCCGGGGCCGGAGCGGGTGCGGCGGCAGCGGGTGCGCCCGGAGCAGCCGGAGCGGCAACTGCCGGAGCGCCGGCCGGAGCAGGAGCAGCGGCGGCAGGTGCGGACGCAGCGGGTGCACCGGCCGGGGCCGGAGCCTTGGCCGGCTCGGCGAAGGCAACCGCGCCGAGTGTCAGTGTCAAGCTGGCAGCGACGATGATGTTCTTGAAATTCATGGTGCCTCCTCCTTTAGTTCAGGCTCTCGACCAGTTCTCTGGTCAGGCGGTCGAAATCTTTGTTGGCCACATGGGCGTAGTAGTGGGCCAGTCCCCAGGAAACGAAAAACTGGGACAGGGCGAAAATGTACCCGAAGTTGAGCGCTCCGATGATCTTGATCTTGAACAGCCCCGGTGCGTAGGCTGCCCCGATCGGGAGCAGGAAGTAATAGGCGGTCGAGAAGATCCACCATCCGAACAGGAAGGCTGACTTCTTGTGGTGCAGCTCGATGAAGCGCGGGTCTTTGGCTATTTTTGCCCAATCGTACTGTTTCTCTGCCATGAGAATACTCCTTTCTTGCAAAATGGTTGTTGACTGCAAAACGCTGCGGATTGCCGGTGTTCAAGCCTCCTTTCACATAGTGTGATAACCCATCAGGCAGGTATTTTTGCGTACCCGAATTTCATTGACAGAATCTCGGCCCCCTCCAGCATGGACGGTATGATTTCGCTTTCCAGCCGCTCCTGCAGCATCCGGAACGACGGCGCCAGCATGGTCAGTGCGCAGACAACCTTGCCGGCATAATCCTTGATGGCAACGGCAACCGCACACACCCCCTCTCCCAGACCGCCGAAATCAACGGCAACGCCTTTTTTCCGAATTTCGATCAGCTCGTTTTCGAGCGATTTGAGATCAGGCATGGCGGTATTCTTGCGGGCACCGCGGCGCCGGCTCATCCGGTCGATGAAATCGGTCGAGCTCATGGCCTTGATCGCCTTGCCGGCAGCATTGGTAAAGAACGGAAAACGCTGGCCGACCATATCAACAGTCTTTATCTGCTGAAAACAGTCGACCATGTCGAGAAAGAGCACTTCGTCGTTGTTCATGACGGTAATATAAATCGCTTCATCGTGCTTGCGGGCCAGCTCTTCCATGATCGGGTGGGCCAGGCGGATCAGGCTGGCGCTTTTCAGAATATGCTGGGCCATTTCAAATGCGTGCAGACCAAGCCGGAAGGTACCGGTCGGTTCATCACGCTCGATCAGCCCTTTTTCCTCAAGCGTCGCCAGAAGCCGGAAAACCTTGTTGCGACTCAGATCAAGCTGCTTGGCCAGCACCGGAATGGTGACGTTTCCCTCTTCCGCCGCAAGCGTTTCGAGCAGATCGAATGCCTTGGTTACCGACTGCACCGAGTATGTTCCGCGCTCCCGCTCCATGGATCCCTCGCTCGCACGTTGCACGACGTTGGTAACAGATGTTTTAAAATTATACCAAATAACGTGTGGTGC
The DNA here is from genome assembly GCA_002322035.1 of Geobacter sp. UBA1603. Classification (GTDB taxonomy): domain Bacteria; phylum Desulfobacterota; class Desulfuromonadia; order Geobacterales; family Pseudopelobacteraceae; genus UBA1603. The sequence goes on along the minus strand of DCNF01000022.1, from coordinate 7,180 downwards.
TTTTGTAATACGACGTTCTAAATAAATCAACATTTTTTTTCAGGTCGCTGAAATAAAATTTTAAAAGCGAATGATTCTGATATGTTAAAAATAACAATATTTAGATTAGTTGCATAAATGCAACAATTGCAAACATGGTAACCGATGTTTTATTTGTCACTTTTTCCGTTTTAACGGAACAATAATTCCAAACCATAATACCAACCCAGCCGGTCAACAACAGGACGTAATCTTCACTATAACGAACAATTACAGACTGTTATCATATCGCCGTTTTCGGCGTTGCCGACCGGGGAGATACCGTTTCAAACCGTCAACGGCCGGTTGAAATATAAAAACAGCCAAATTATGCTGACGGGAGCGACGACACGGCAGAAAATAGTTATTGCAGCCGGGACAGGGTCACGGTATTATTCGCCCCGTAAAATCGGCGGGTTTCACGCTTTCTGCCGTCGCTTTTTCACCCCGGGCAGGCCGGTTCGGCTGACAATCGCCGGCAGCCGCGTTTCGAAACGGCGCATGCGTTTTTACCATTTTTGTGGACAGCCTATGAATCTTTCGCGCAAAACCGTTCTGGTCATCATCAGCACCTTTATCGCCCTGGTGTTCGTGGTCGCCGCGGTGTCCGACATCATCCTCCTGCAGAGCTTTTCCGGGCTCGAACGCAAGATCCTGGCCCAGAACATCGTCAAGATCGTCAACGAAATCAATGAGACCTATCCTGAAATCTCCGCTTCGGCCCGGGACTACGAGCTCCTGATCGAACAGCGGGGGCTTTCTTTTATCACCAGCCTTGACATTGCATCATTCGTCAACCATCGGGTTGACGCGCTGCTCTGCCTGAACCGAGACGGCCAGCTGCAGGCCGGGCGGGCCGCCGATTTTCACCGGCGCCTGATCGCAGAGTTCACGCCCGCCGAGCGGGACGACTACCAGCGGATGGCACAGCAGGGGTTTGCTGCGCCGAACGGCCAGGCACATGGCCTGGCTTTTGCCGGCGGCGTCCCGGTCCAGTTCACCACCCGGCGGCTGGACGACGAGACCCTGCTGCTTGCCGCAAGACGGTTCGACCAGCATGAAATCGAACGGCTGAAGGACTTGACCCATGCGCGGCTCGAAATCCGCAGGGCGGCTGACAGAGACCTTCCGGACGACTTCAGCCGCGCCCTGGCGGGGTTCGACACGACCGGTTTTTTCAGCGAAGTGCTTCCGGACCAGCAGATTGCCGGCTACACGGCGCTCAAGGGCAGCGACGGCTCTCCCGCCCTGCTGGTCCGCCTGAGCGAGCCGCGGCTGATCTACGAGCAGGGCAAAACCAGCATCTATTATATTTTCTTCGTTCTTCTTGTTTCCGGCCTGGTGCTCTGTTCGGTAACCCTGATGTTCATCAAAGGCGCCGTGCTGGAACGGATCGCCTCACTTGGCGGACGGGTCCGCCAGATCAGCGACAACCGCGACATCAGCGCCCGTCTGCCGGTTGAGGGGGAAGACGAGCTGGAGGATCTGGCGACATCGATCAACACCATGCTCGAATCACTGGCCAAGGCCGAAACAGCCATGCGTGAAAGCGAAGAGCGTTACCGGCTGCTCTTCGAGCGGGCCCCCGATTCGATCATCATCATCGGCCTGGAGGGCGAGCAGGCCGGCCAGATCGTCGCCGCCAACGCCGCAGCGGCAGAGCAGCACGGCTACACCATCGAGGAGCTCTGCAGCCGGACAATCTTTGAGGTCAACACTCCCGAGACCAACCAGATTGCCGGGGACATCATACAGCGGATCAGCGCCGGCGAATGGGTCACCTTCGAAGCCTGGCACTTCCGCAAGGACGGCTCCCGCTTTCCGATCGAAGTCCATGCCGGGCCGCTCACCATCGGCGGCAAACGCTACCTGATCGGCTTCGACCGGGACATCACCATCCGCAAGGTCACCGAGGAAACCGACCGGATGTACCTCGACCAGATCCATCAGCTCAACAGCGAACTGGCCCGCCAGGCAAGCGAGCTGGAGGCGGCCAACAGCGAGCTGGAAACCTTCAACTATTCGGTATCGCACGATATGCGCGGGCCGCTGACCAGAATTTCCGGGTACTGCCAGCTGATTATCGACGAACAGATGGCCGCCGATCCGGCGCTGCGGACCTACATGAGCCGAATCTACGAATCGAGCTGCTGGCTGAACGAAATGATCGACGCCATGCTGCAGCTTTCCCGCCTCACCAGGGCCGAATTTGTTCCGGTTCAGGTTGATCTTTCAGCCCTGGTGGAAGAGTGCTTCCGCGATCTGCAGATCATGGAGCCCGACCACCACGCGCAGCTTGTCTGCCGCGATACCGCCACGGTGGTCGGCGACCGGAACCTGCTCAAAATTCTGATTGCCAACCTGGTGGGAAATGCCTGGAAATACTCTTCGAAGGTACCTGACCCGCAAATCGAGTTCGGCATCCTGACTGACAAACCGGTTCCGGTCCATTACATTCGTGACAACGGAGCCGGATTTGATATGAAAGACGCCGGCGCCCTGTTTACCGCCTTCACGCGACTGCATGACCCAGGGCAGTTCAGCGGTACCGGCATCGGCCTGGCCACCGCCAAGCGTGTCGTACTGCGCCATGGCGGCAAAATCTGGGTGGAAAGCACGTTGGGAGGAGGCGCGACTTTTTACTTCACGCTGCAACCCGATTGCGAGAGTTTTCAAGCAGCCTGATAAGAACCAATGCAATCAGATTTCGACTGAAGGAGAGAACAGCGTGTCCCAGCAGATAACCCACACCGTTGGCGGCCTTCTCGATGACATGGCCCGCCGCTATCCCGACAATGATGCCCTGGTCTACCCGGAACGGGGCCTGCGCTACAGTTACCGCCAGTGCAACGAGGTCTGCCGGCAGGTCGCCAAGGGCCTGCTGCGGCTCGGCATAAAAAAAGGGGACAATGTCTCCATCTGGGCCTACAACGTGCCGGAGTGGGTGATCCTGCAGTTCGCCACCGCCAAGATCGGCGCCGTGCTGGTGACCATCAACACCAGCTACAAATCAGCAGAGCTGGAGTACATCCTTAACCAGTCGGACTCAACCACCCTCTTCATGGTGCGCTCTTTCAAGGACAGCGACTATGTCGCAACCGTCACCGATGTCATCCCGGGCCTGGCATCAGCCGAGCCGGGCAGCATCAGCACACCGAAACTGCCCTTCATGAAAAATGTCGTCTTCATCGGCGAGGACACGCCGGCCGGCATGATGAATTTCAACCGGATCATGGAACTGGGCGTCGATGTGCCCGACAGCGAACTGGCGGCCATCGAGGCCACCCTCGACTGCCACGAAACCATCAACATGCAGTACACATCAGGCACCACCGGTTTCCCCAAGGGGGTGATGCTGACCCATTACAACATCGTCAACAACGGCTTCAACATCGGCGAATGCATGAAATTCACCCCCGACGACCGCCTCTGCATCCCGGTCCCCTTCTTCCACTGCTTCGGCTGCGTGCTGGGGGTCATGGCCTGCGTCACCCACGCCACCGCCATGGTGCCGGTCGAGATCTTCGATCCGCTCAAGGTGCTCCAGACCATCGAGAAGGAGAAATGCACCGCGGTCCACGGCGTGCCGACCATGTTCATCGCCGAACTGGAGCACCCGGAATTCCCGAAATTCGACCTCTCTTCGCTGCGCACCGGCATCATGGCCGGTTCCCCCTGCCCGATCGAGGTAATGAAGAAGGTCATCAGCCGGATGAACGCCTCGGAGATCACCATCGCCTACGGCCAGACCGAGTCGTCGCCGGTGATCACCCAGACCCGCACCGATGACCCGATCGAGCTGCGCGTGGCAACCGTCGGCCGGGCACTACCGGATGTTGAGGTCAAGATCGTCGACATCGAGACCGGCACGGCGCTGCCCCCCGGCAAGCAGGGCGAGCTCTGCACCCGCGGCTACCTGGTCATGAAGGGGTACTACAAGATGCCGGAGGAGACCGCCCGGGCCATCGACAGCGATGCCTGGCTCCACACCGGCGATCTGGCGATCATGGACGAAAACGGTTACTGCAAGATCACCGGCCGGATCAAGCAGATGATCATCCGCGGCGGCGAGAACATTTACCCCCGCGAGATCGAGGAGTTCCTCTACACCCATCCCAAAATCTCCGATATCCAGGTCTACGGCGTGCCGGACCGCAAGTACGGCGAGCAGGTCATGGCGGCGATCATCCTCAAGAAAGGGATGGAGATGACCGAGGACGAGGTGCGCGGCTACTGTCAGGACAAAATCGCCAGCTACAAAATCCCGAAATATGTCAAATTCGTCGACGGCTACCCGATGACCGCCAGCGGCAAGATCCAGAAGTTCAAGCTGCGCGAGATGGCCATCAAGGAACTGTCACTGGAGGACGCCGGCCCGACGGCGTAACAGACACGATGACCATGCATCAGATCATTGCCGTTATTTTCGCCCTGTTCTGCGTCCTGTTCGTGGCGATCATCATCGAGGAATGCTTCCTGGGCGGCAAGCGGCGCCGGGCACTGGAGCGGCAGCGGCGCCAGGAACAGCAGGAGCTCGAGCGGCAGGACGGCCCGAAACACTAACCCGGCGAGGTTGCCATGCCACAGGCAGTTTTCGACGTACTTGCAGGCAGCATTCAGTCTTTCCTCGGCGGTGCCGAGGTTGAGCTGCAGAGCGGAGACCATCCGCTGCCGGCCCATGAAGAGCTGATCAGCGAGCGGGTCGTTATCGACGAGCAGAGCTACCGTTTCACCGCCCGGCGCAGTGCAATCCCCTTCACCCGCAGCGAAAGCGCCTTCTGTCGCGAGCTTCTGACCGCCTTCTCGGCCCTCTACAGCGGCTTCCGCCAGCAGGGCTATGCCGCCCAGTTCCGCACAGCGCTTTTAGCCTCGATCATGGACATTACCGTTGCCCGGTCGCTGCGCGGCGACCACCGCAAGGGTTTCTGGCCGATCCAGCAGCTGATCCAGCTGCTCAAATCCCTCTCCTACCAGCGCTACGAAGGCACTCCCGCCACGACCGGGTTTCTGGTTCACCGCACCACCCTGCCCCTGCTGCGCACGGTTCTGCGGGAGCGTAAGCATACTCTTATCCCGCTCCAGCCCCATGCCGATATCACCCCGTCATTCTTTGACAACCCGCTCACCTACCGCTTCGTGGACGGCACCAACCTTTTTTTCCTAGCCACGATCCAGATGCAGGTCACCGGGGTCATCCGCACGGCAAGCTCCACCCACAACGACATCGAGCGCCTGACCCAGCGTGAAATTTTTTCTCTGGTGCGCCGGGCCGGAAAGGGTGCATTTGCCGTCACGGTCAACGAAGCATCGGAAATAGAGATCCAGATCAGCCCGGCCCGTCTGCTGATCCGCCGCAAAGGGGTCTGGGCCATTTTTGATCCTGACATCTTCCGCTCATTTCTATCCGGCATCCTTGATTCCGATTCTTCCGATGAGCTGCTCTGGACCGTCTACGCCCTCTCCAAGGCGCGCCACGGCACGGTGATCCTGATCTATGACAAGGGGCCGCGTCAGCTGGCAGCCCTCAAGAAAGGATCCGTCGGCGGTGATGATCCGGTGGGGCGCATCCTGGTCGGCCGGGTCAAGGGGCGGACCATTGCCGAACTGAAGCAATCCGGCATTCTGCTGCGGATTCTCTCGGCCGACGGCATGACCGTCTTTGGCAAGTCGGGCAGGTTGATGGAAACCGGCTTCATCATCGACACGTCACATGCCCGCGAGGTCGTCACCGGAGGCGGTCGCACCACCGCCGCCTGCGCCGCATCCCATTTCGGCCGGGTCATCAAGGTTTCCCAGGACGGCCCGATCGAGTTGTACCAGGACGGCAGAATGATCTATCGCTTCGGCTAACCAGGCGGCCCAGCTTGCTTTGCGACTGGCCGCCGCTCTCACAAGCACACACCATCATCAAGGGGAGGTTCACCATGGCATTATGGGACAAGATCAAAGGCGAATTTATCGACATCGTCCAGTGGCTGGACGACACCAACGACACGCTTGTCTACCGCTTCGAGCGCTACGGCAACGAGATCAAGTACAACGCCAAGCTCGTCGTCCGCGAGGGGCAGATGGCGGCCTTCATCAACGAAGGACAGCTGGCCGATGTCTTTAAGCCAGGCACCTACACCCTCACCACCCAGAACCTGCCGATCCTGGCCACCCTCAAGGGCTGGAAATACGGCTTTGAGTCGCCGTTCAAGGCAGAAGTATATTTCTGTTCGACCCGGCAGTTCACCAACCTGAAGTGGGGCACCCCCGGCCCCTGCACCATGCGCGATCCGGAATTCGGCGCCGTGCGTGTCACCGCCTACGGGCTCTACTCGATCAAGATCAAGGACCCGGCAACATTCATCCGCGAGATCGTCGGCACCGACGGCAATTTCACCACCGATGGAATCGAGGACAACCTGAGGGGAAAGATCGGGACACGTGTAAAGGAGGTCATGCCGGAGCTCGGCATCCCGGTCATCGATCTCGAGAGCAAGGTGGTTACCGTCGGCGAGATGCTGCGCGACCGTCTCAAACCGGTCATCGAGGGGTTCGGCCTTGATCTGACCGAGGTGCAGGTGCAGGACATCGGCCTGCCGGAGGAAGTGGAGCGGGCCATCGACAAGGCCGGCGCCATGCGTGCCATCGGCAATATGCAGATGTACACCCAGTACGAGACCGCCAACTCGATCAACGATGCCGCCAACAACCCGGGCGGCCTGGCAGCGGCCGGCGTCGGCATCGGCATGGGGTTCGGCATGGGTGGCCAGATGGCCGGCGCCATGGGCGGCATGTTCAACGCCCAGGCACAGGGACAGCCCGGCTTTGGCGCCGCACCCGGCATGGCGCCTCCTCCCCTGCCGCCGCAGGTGCAGTTCTTCGTTGCCTTGGGCGGCCAGCAGGCAGGGCCGTTCGACATGGCGGCCCTGCAGCAGATGGCCCAGAACGGCCAGCTGACCCGCGACACCCTGGTCTGGAAACAGGGGATGGCCTCCTGGGCCGCCGCCTCGACCGTAACTGAACTGTCACCCGTGTTCGGGGCGCTTCCGCCGCCGATCCCGCCGTGGTAGATATAGATTTTCTAGCTTCTATTGTTAATGATCATTTACCAGCGAGGTCAACATGAGCGAAATTCCGGCTGTTCAACAGGAAGGTAAAACATTCCCGTGCGGTT
>DCNF01000068.1:2117-2512 GCA_002322035.1 Geobacter sp. UBA1603 | reverse complement strand
GCCGGGTAGATGCCGAGCTCGGCGATCTGACGGGAAAGAACCGTGGTGGCGTCCAGGTGGGCAAAGGCAGTAGCCGGAGCCGGGTCGGTCAAGTCGTCGGCCGGAACATAGATGGCCTGAACCGAGGTAATGGAACCCTTCTTGGTGGAGGTGATGCGCTCCTGCAATTCGCCCATCTCAGTAGCGAGGGTCGGCTGGTAACCGACGGCGGAAGGGATACGGCCGAGAAGCGCCGAAACCTCGGAGCCCGCCTGGGTGAANNAAGCGGAAGATGTTGTCGATGAACAGAAGAACGTTCTGCCCTTCCTCATCACGGAAGTACTCGGCGATGGAGAGAGCGGTCAGAGCAACGCGGGCACGGGCTCCGGGAGGCTCGTTCATCTGGCCGTAGACCA
>DCNF01000068.1:0-1923 GCA_002322035.1 Geobacter sp. UBA1603 | reverse complement strand
GCCGGCGCCGCCGAACAGGCCGATCTTTCCGCCGCGGGCATACGGTGCCAGCAGGTCAACGACCTTGATGCCGGTGGTGAAGGCCTCAACTTTGGTGGACTGGTCTTCAAAGGACGGAGCGTCACGGTGGATCTCGTATTCCTTCTCGGCACCGACCGGGCCCATTTCGTCAACCGGCTCGCCGATGACGTTGATGATGCGGCCGAGGGTCTTGGCGCCGACCGGGGCGCAGATCTGCTTGCCCATGTCGGTTACCACCTGGCCGCGCTTGAGGCCGTCGGTGGAGTCCATGGCGATAGTACGGACCGAGTTTTCGCCCAGGTGCTGTGCTACTTCAAGCACCAGGTTGTTCTCACGCTCGTCGATGGCCGGATTGGTGACCCTGAGTGCGTTGTAAATCGGCGGGAGCTTCCCGGGCTCGAATTCGACGTCGACAACGGCGCCGATGACCTGCGAAATTTTACCAGTGTTCTGACTCATGGAACGGTGTCCTCCTGCGGCCGTGCGGCCTCTCTATAGTTATTCGTTTCTGAATTAACCTTTTATCGATTCAGCGCCGGAGATGATCTCCATCAGTTCCTTGGTGATGGCAGCCTGACGGGCCCGGTTGTAGATCAGGGTCAGCTTGCCGATCATTTCCGATGCGTTCTTCGAAGCGCTGTCCATGGCGGTCATGCGTGCACCGTGCTCTGCGGCGACAGATTCAAGCATGGCCTTGAAGATCTGCACCTCGATGTTCTTGGGCAGGATCTCGGCCAGAATATCGGCCACCGACGGCTCATAGATGTATTCCACCGGCGCCTCGTCCGCCTCCGCCTTGGTTTCCGGCACCACCGGCAGCAACTGCTGGAAGGTGATGTCCTGGGACATGACCGTGCGGAAGGCGTTGAAAAGCAGGATCACCTCATCGAAATCCCCTCCCTGGAAGGCATCGATAACCTCCTGGGCGATCATGGCAGCGGTGCCGTAGTTCGGTTTGGCCAGCACGTTAGGGAAGTTCTTGTAGTTGGGCACCTTGCGGCTGCGGAAGTACTCAAACCCCTTGCGGCCAACGGTCATCAGGTTGATCTGCTCGTACTCACCCTGCTTTTCCTTGATGAAACGATCAGCAGCCTTGCAGATATTTGTATTGAAACCGCCGCAGAGGCCGCGGTCTGATGTCACCAGTACCAGCAGAAGCTTTTTCCCTTCACGCTTTTCGAGCAACGGATGGAGATCGCCCTCAAGGTTTCCTGCCAGCGACTGCAGCACTTCACCGAGCTTCTTGGCGTAAGGGCGAGCCGCGACCACATTTTCCTGGGCCCGGCGCAGTTTTGCGGCCGAGACCATCTTCATGGCCTTGGTGATCTGGCGGGTATTCTTGACGGAGCCGATCCGCTTTTTTATGGCTTTTAGGCTTGGCATTGTCTATCCGTCCTAGGCGGTGAATTCCTTCTTGATCTGGTCGAGACCGGCAAGCAGCTTGGCCTTGACGTCGTCGTCGATCTGCTTCTTCTCGCGCAGCATTGCCAGAGCATCGGCAGCACGGTTCTCGAAGTAGGAGTAGACTTCCAACTCGTAGCGCTTGAGGGCAGAGACCGGGTAGTCATCGACGTAGCCGTTGTTGGCGGCGAAGATGATCAGAACCTGTTTCTCAAAGGGAAGCGGCTGATACTGGGCCTGCTTGAGAATCTCGACCAGGCGCTCACCACGTGCCAGCTGCATCTGGGTTGCCTTGTCCAGGTCGGAACCGAACTGGGCAAAAGCTGCCATCTCGCGGTACTGGGCCAGGTTGAGGCGCAGCGTACCGGCAACCTGCTTCATGGCCTTGGTCTGGGCTGAACCACCGACGCGGGAGACGGAGATACCGACGTTGATGGCCGGGCGGACGCCAGAGTAGAACAGGTCAGACTCCAGGAAGATCTGGCCGTCGGTAATCGAAAT
>DCNF01000027.1 GCA_002322035.1 Geobacter sp. UBA1603 | reverse complement strand
CATTCGAACCCCGTTCGCCGTTTGTTACATCCGGAATACGCATCGGCACCCCGGCCTGTACCAGCCACGGCCTGAAAGAGGCCGAGATGGAAATCGTTGCCGGATTCATTGCCGATGCGATTGCCCATATCGGCAATGATGAGGCGTTGGCTGGCATCAAGCTGAAGGTCAATGACTTGATGAAGATGTTTCCGCTGTATGCCAGTCGGCTCAAGTAAGGCCGGACGATGAGGAAAACCACACGCCAGATTCATATCGGCCCGGTGGCCGTCGGCGGAGACGCCCCTTGCTCGGTTCAGTCCATGTGTTCGACCGACACTCGTGATATCGGTGCTACTCTTGAGCAGATCAGGGGGTTGGCCGGCGTCGGCTGCGAGATCGTCCGCTGTGCCGTGCCTGACATGGATGCTGCTGCGGCATTGGCTTCAGTGAAAGCAGCCAGCCCTCTGCCGGTCGTTGCCGATATCCACTTCGATTACAAGCTTGCTCTGAAAGTGCTCGAAGGCGGAATCGATGCTCTGCGTCTCAACCCGGGGAACATCGGTGATACCTGGAAGGTTCAGGAAGTTGTCAAAGCTGCCGCAGAGCGTAATGTGCCGATCCGGATCGGGGTCAATGCCGGCTCGCTTGAGAAGGAACTGCTGGAAAAATACGGTCACCCGACTGCTGAGGCCATGGTTGAATCAGCCCTCGGACATATACGGATTCTTGAGGACCTAAAGTATCAGGAGATCAAGATATCCCTCAAGGCTTCCGATGTCATGAAAACGGTGACGGCGTACCGCCTGCTGTCAGAAAAGGTTGACTATCCCCTCCATATCGGCATCACCGAGGCAGGAACTCTTTTTTCAGGCACTATCAAGTCTTCCGTAGGGCTTGGTATCATGCTCGCTGACGGTATCGGCGACACACTGCGGGTCTCCCTGACCGGCGACCCGCTCGATGAGGTGCGGGTAGGGTATGAGATTCTCAAAAGCCTCGGACTGCGCCAGCGCGGCGTCAACTTTGTCTCCTGCCCGACCTGCGGCCGTTGCCAGATCAATCTTGTCAAGGTTGCCGAGGATGTGGAGAGGCGCCTTCAGGGCGTAGACAAGCGTATAACCGTTGCGGTGATGGGGTGCGCCGTCAACGGCCCCGGCGAGGCCCGCGAAGCAGATGTCGGGATTGCCGGCGGAAAAGGGGAGGGGCTTGTGTTTCGCCATGGCGAAATCGTCCGCAAAGTTCCGGAAGACATGTTGGCCGAGGCGCTGCTCGAAGAAATCCAAAAGCTGTAGAAGGAGGGGCTATCCACTATGCGTAAGCGCTTTCTGATTGTCGAAGATGATGCTCTCAGCCGTAGAATACTTGAGGATTTCTTCACTGAATTCGCCGACTGCGACTCGGCCGAAGATGGTGTCGCCGGTTTCACGATGTTCGAGAAGGCCATCCTTGAGGGTCGGCCGTACCAACTGGTCTGCACCGACATCATCATGCCCAGGATGGACGGGCATGGCCTGATCGGCAAGATCAGGGCATGCGAGCAGTCGCTCCCCATTCAGGATGTCATGCGTACGGTCATATTCGCCATTTCGGCCAGCGACACGGCGAAGGATATGGAACAGGCACTGCTCGACTGCGACGGCGATGACTACATCGTCAAACCCTTCCGCCCGGAGACCCTCAAGAATATTTTGAGGAAATATAATCTGATTGATTACGACACCACCCCTTGAGGTTTGCCTGCATGCGCTACTCCCGCTATTTCATACCCACCGTCAAAGAGACTCCTTCGGATGCAGAGGTTGTGTCGCATCAGCTGATGCTGCGCGCCGGCATGATCCGCAAACTTGCCGCCGGAATTTATAACTATCTTCCTCTCGGGCTGCGATCGATCCGCAAATTGGAGAACATCGTCCGCGAGGAAATGAACAGGGCCGGGGCCATCGAGATGCTGATGCCGTCGGTGCAGCCGGCCGAGTTATGGCAGGAATCGGGGGGCTGGCAGTTCTACGGCAAGGAGTTGCTGCGCTTCAAGGACCGTAAGGAGGGTGATTTCTGCATGGGGCCGACCCATGAAGAAGTTGTCACTGACATGGTCAGGCGCGAAGTGAAGAGCTACCGTCAGATGCCGGTCAACTTCTATCAGATCCAGACCAAATTCCGCGATGAAATCCGCCCCCGCTTCGGTCTGATGCGCGGCCGCGAATTCATCATGAAAGATGCCTACTCCTTTGATGTTGACAGCGCCGCGGCTGACCTGTCCTATGAAAAGATGTTCAATGCCTACATGCGGATCTTCGAACGTTGCGGCCTTAATTTCCGTGCTGTAGAAGCAGATACCGGCAGCATCGGCGGGTCGTCGTCCCACGAGTTCATGGTGCTGGCCGATTCGGGAGAAGATGCTATCGTTTCCTGTGACTCCTGCCGGTATGCGGCCAACGTCGAAAAAGCAGAAGTCAGGCCGGTATCGAGTGGTTCCGGCATCGAACAGCAGCCGCTGATCAAAACCGCAACCCCAGACAAAAAGGCGATCAGCGATGTGGCAGCTTTCCTGGGATGCCCTGTCGAATCGACCGTCAAGGCTCTGGTCTGCACAAACGGGGAGGGTGTGTTCGTGATGGCGCTCTTGCGCGGTGACCACGAACTGAATGAGATCAAGCTCAAGAACGCCATGGGGTGGGATGAGATCCGCATGGCAACCGATGAAGAGATCCTTGTTGCAAGCGGAGCTCCGGTCGGGTTTCTCGGGCCGGTCGGCATAAAAACAGGTCTTTCAGTCATTGCTGACCTGGCGCTGAATGCCATGGCTAATTTCGTGATTGGCGCCAACGAAACGGATCAGCATTACACCGGTGCCAACATCGGCCGTGATTTCACTCCCGACCGTTTTCTTGATCTGCGTAACGTGGTTGCCGGAGATGCCTGTCCGCGCTGTGAGTCGGGCAGGATGGAGGTCTGGCGCGGCATAGAAGTCGGCCACGTTTTCAAGCTCGGCACCAAGTATTCCACGGCGCTCAACGCCACCTACCTTGATGCAGACGGCAAGGAACAGGTTATTGTCATGGGCTGCTACGGCATCGGTATCGGCCGTACGGTGGCGGCCTCAATCGAGCAGAACCACGATGAAAACGGGATTATTTTCCCGATTCCGATCGCACCGTTCCACTGTTCGGTCGTTGCACTGAACCCTGCGAAAGACCCCCAGGTGCTGGCCAAAGCCGAGGATATCTACCGTGCGCTTGAGTCGTTTGGTGTTGAAGTGTTGTTCGATGATCGGGACGAGCGTCCCGGGGTCAAATTCAAGGACAATGACCTGATCGGCATCCCGCTGCGGATCGTGGTTGGCGCCAAGGGGCTTGCCGAGGGGAAGGTCGAACTGAAAAAACGGTCCGGCGGTGAAATGGAGTTGCTGCCGATCGATGAAGCGGTCTCCGCTGTCAGGCGGATGGTACACGAAGCCCACAGCATCTGATTTTCGTCACAGCAGGGTATCTCACAGAGATCATACATTACGAGGTCGTAATGCAGAACGCCATATGGGACCAGCAGCACGAGTGCATGCCGCGGGAAGAGCTGGAGCAGCTTCAGCTTGAGCGGCTTCAGGCGACTCTTAACCGAGCCTACAAAAACGTCACCTGTTATCGCAACAAATTCAATGAGCGCGGCATTGCTCCCGAGGATGTGACGTCCCGTTCCGATCTTGCCCGGCTCCCGTTCACCACCAAGGAGGACCTTCGTCAGAACTATCCCTACGGGATGTTTGCCGTCCCGCTGCGCGAGGTCGTCCGTATCCATTCATCGTCCGGTACCACTGGCAAACCGACGGTGGTCGGGTACACCAAGAATGATCTCAAAACCTGGTCAAACCTGGTTGCCCGCCTTATGACCGCCGCCGGTGTGACCCACGACGATGTGGTACAGATCGCTTTCGGCTACGGGATGTTTACCGGTGCCTTCGGCCTGCATTACGGCACCGAGGCCATCGGGGCAGCTGTTATTCCCATGAGTGGTGGAAATACCGAAAAACAGATCATGATCATGCAGGACTACAAATCAACAGTCTTGGTCTGCACACCGAGCTATGCGGTGACTATTGCAGACCGGATCGAAAAGATGGGCATAGACCCCAAATCACTGTGCCTTAAGGTCGGTCTGTTCGGTGCAGAACCATGGTCCGAGTCGATGCGCAGAGAAATTGAATCACGACTTGCGATCAGCGCCACAGACAACTATGGCCTTTCGGAAATACTCGGGCCGGGAGTTGCTGGTGAGTGTGTTTACAAGTGCGGGATGCATGTGGCTGAAGACAATTTTATCGCCGAAATCATTGATCCTGACACCTGTGAAGTGCTGCCGCCGGGTTGCGTTGGTGAACTTGTGCTTACGAGTCTGACAAAAGAGGCATTTCCGATGATCCGTTACCGCACCCGGGACATCACCAGTCTCGATTATTCACCATGCCAATGCGGTAGAACACTGGTCCGCATGAAAAAAACCATGGGTCGCTCAGACGATATGCTGATCATCAAGGGTGTCAACGTATTTCCATCACAGATCGAAGAGGTACTGATGGCGATGGAGGGGTGCGAACCCCATTATCAACTTGTTGTCGACCGCAAAGGCTCTGTTGATGAACTTGAGATCGATATCGAGGTAACTGAAAATATTTTCTTTGATGAAATGAGAAAGCAGAAAGCTTTCCTGGAAGCCATCGAAAAGAAGATCCACTCAGTTCTCGGGATCGGCGCTGCTGTCAAGCTGGTTGAGCCGAACAGCATTCCCCGGCATGAGGGAAAAGCTGCCCGGGTTATCGACAAGAGGCAATTCTAATTCCTCCGCCCCCACATTATGAACTTGACATAATATAGCTTATGGGCG
>DCNF01000004.1:2025-5177 GCA_002322035.1 Geobacter sp. UBA1603 | reverse complement strand
TTTATTTACGGATAGGTTCTTAGAGATGGTAGTGAGATCTTATAAGCTGCGCCTCAAAAGAGTAGAACTGCCGATTGTTGAGCGCGAGAGGCTTTTTGGAAAAACCAACTTCCCTATTGTGCCTACAGCCAAAAAACTACTACGCTATCTCTACTACGAAATGAGGCGGGGAATATGAATATATGAAAAATTATCAATGAACATTCTCTTTCTTGCACCGTTTGGCATCCGCCCCAAAGGCACCGTGATCGCCCGTATGCTCCCGCTGGCAATTTCGCTGCAGACGTTAGGGCATAGGGTTACCATTGTTGCGCCGCCCTATACCAATCCGGAGGATTCCGGTCGTGAAGAGGCAGTGCAGGGGGTGAACATCCGTAATGTCCGGCTGGGTCCGCGCGGCAAGGTGCTGGCAGCTCCGTTTCTTGCTTGGCGCATGTTCCGTGAGATCCTGCGTGAAAAACCGGATCTGGTTCATCTCTTCAAACCAAAGGGATATGGAGGCCTGGCCGCCCAACTGCTGTTGACCCTGAAGGCGCTCGGTTTTCACCAGCCGCCGCTGCTTGTCGATACTGATGACTGGGAAGGTGCGGGGGGGATGAATGACATCCAGCGTTACTCCCGCATGGAACGTGTTGTGTATGCACATCAGGAGAGACAGCTTATGACTGGAGCGGCCGGTGTGACTGTGGCCAGCCGGGAGTTGGCCACAATTGCGGCTGGGATGGCGATTGCCCCGAAGTGTGTGCTCTATCTGCCAAACGGCGTGGCTACTGGCCGTGCCGGAGACAGGAATCGAGTTCGGCAACGGCTCGGCATTGTTGAGACAGCACCGGTGGTTCTGCTCTACACCCGCTTCTTCGAATTTGATCAGGAATTTTTGTACGATCTGTTTTCCCGGTTGCACGGCCAGATCCCGAGTATCCGTTTTCTGGTGGTTGGCAAAGGTCCGAATGGAGAACATGACCGTCTCAAACAAGCCGCCCGTTCGATGGGGTATGCCGATGCCCTGGTAATGGCCGGCTGGATCGATCCGCCCGAGCTGCCGGACTATTTGGTGGCGGGGGATGTGGCTGTCTACCCGTTTGCGGACACGCTGGTGAACCGCTGTAAATGCCCGGCCAAATTGACAGAACTTCTCGTTGCGGGTACGGCGGTGGTTGCTCATGATGTGGGGCAGATCCGTGAATACATCGAGCCAGGCCGGTCGGGTGAGTTATGCCAGCCAAATGACGTTATGGCAATGGTCGAGCGGACGTCGCATCTGTTGAATACACCGGCGTACCGTTTTGAAATGGCGGCGGCTGCCCGGAGCAGTATGCTTGAACGCTATGCCTGGGACGGATTGGCAGCCCGGCTCGAGCAATATTATAGGGAGCACCTGTCACGATGACTGATCGCATGAAAGATATGTTACTGATGCTGGGCATGTTTATCGTCCTGGTGCTGTTTTTCTCCAAACTACTCTTTACGGATAAGATTATCAGGGCTCCTGATATTATCAATGAGTTCTACTGGGGAGTGAAAGATGCCGGGTTGGCGGGCCTGGCAGACCAGTTCACGATTCAGCTCTCGGCGGGGTGGAGCGGGCTGGTCAATAGCGGTTACTCTGTTGAAGGCGGCGATGTGTCGATGCAGTTTCTGCTCTGGAAACGGCTCATATTCTGGGGGATCCCGGCACCTGCCAGCGTAGCCTGGTTTATTGTGATTCAGATGTTTTTTGGAGCGTACGGCACCTATCTGTGTTGCAGAACCATCGGGGCAAGCCGGCCGGCGGCGTTTCTGGGCGGGCTTATTTTTGCCCTGGCTCCGGAGAATGCATCGCTGATCAATGCTGGCCACGTCATGAAAATAGCCACCATATCCTACGCCCCGTGGGCTTTTTATTTGCTGGAACGAGGGTTTCAGACACGCCGGCTGATTTTTTTTCTCTCATCGGCATTCGTGCTGGCATTCCAGTTTTTTAATACCCACTGGCAGATTGCCTACTATACCTGTCTCTGTCTTGGGGCCTATGGAATCGTACGCCTGATCAGTGTTGCGTTGTCGGAAGGCGAAGAGGAACGGCGCTTGTTACCTCGGCTGTTTGGTCTGAATATCGTGCTTCTGGCGTTTTTTTTGACAACGGTTTCAATTTCGCTTCTTCCTTTGACAAGTTGGTCAACAGATACGAATCGTGGAGTCAAAAGCGGTGTCAGCCAAACCGCTGGCAGCACTGTCAAGGGAGGGCTTGACGTAGAAGAGGCGATGTCCTGGTCAATGCCGCCGGAGGAAATGGCAGCATTTATCATACCGGGATTATTCGGCCTGTCCCGACAGGAGGCAGGGCCAAACCCCTCGACCATTGCGGCCTATTATTGGGGCCGGATGCGTTTTACCCAGACGGTCAGCTATATGGGACTTGTCCCGTGGCTGCTCCTGCCCCTGCCGTTGATTTTCCGCCGGGATCGCTATACCTGGCTGCCGCTTGGGGGGCTTGTCGGGGGCATCCTGTTTTCACTGGGCAAGTACACCCCGTTTTACTGGGGTTTATACAAGTTCTTTCCGGGGATCAATCATTTTCGGGTACCTAAAATGATGATGTTTATTCCGGTGCTGTGTCTGGCGCTTCTTGCAGCCCGGGGCGTTGATCTGGTTATGGATGAACAGACCCGGAACACAAAGCAGTTTCAGTATTATTTGAGAGGTGCTGCTGCTCTGCCGTTACTCCTGCTTGTGTTGCTGGCAGGAGAAACAGGTGGGGCGACGTATTGGATGAATACGTTTTCTGATGCTCTCTCCCAGCCCACCAGATATGAACAGGGGGCGTACCTGATTAAGCAGCGCTGGGACAATATTGTCACCGAGACGGCCATTGCGGCGGGTCTGGCGGCTGTGTGTGCAGCGGCCCTGTGGGTCATGAGCCGGAGCCAGCGATCTTATCTGCTGCCATGGTTCCTGGCAGTGCTGTTTGTCGGCGATGTCGGCAGAATCAACGGCAAGTTTCTCTTTTTGGTCGATGCGCCGGTCAAAGCCGGCCAGGCAGATAGTGCTCCGCCATTGATGGCTTTTCTGAAATCGTCATCGCCGGTCTACCGTGTGCTTCCGATGGATGGGGGGGACCCGATGCACTATGTCTCGCATGGCATCCCGGTCATGTATACTTCCAATCCCGT
>DCNF01000004.1:860-1866 GCA_002322035.1 Geobacter sp. UBA1603 | reverse complement strand
ACAGATGGGCGAAAGGTTTGTGCCGGTCTACACTGATATGGCCGGCAATCAGATTGTGCTTGAGAATCGTACCGTGCTTCCAAAAGCATGGCTTGTGCCGGCGGCGGTGGTGGTTAATGACCCTGCCCAGCGTCTGGCGATTCTTCAAAATCCGGGATTTAATCCCCGGGAGGTTGCTATCGTCGAGCATAATCCCCCATTAACGCTGCAAAACCCCAAACAGGCGGCTGCCGTGCCTGCACAAGTCCGAGTTCCGGTCTATCAAGGTAATCGAATTGTTGTTGATGCACCTGCGCCAACAAACGCTTTGCTGGTCCTGGGTGAAAAATATTATAAGGGATGGAAGGCAGCGGTTGATGGTGCGGCCGCTGATATTGTGCCGGTTAACCATGTGTTGCGCGGTGTCTACCTGACCCCGGGTACACACACGGTTGAGTTTGTTTTTGATCCCCTGCCATTCAAGGTCGGTAAATACCTGACGCTGGCCTCGTTTGCCCTGTTCGCGGCCATGCTGGTCAGGGAGTGGATAATGCGGCGGAAAACCATTGAGACCCCATGAGTGTAATCCCTCAAGATAACAACAGCCGACTCTCGCGGCAGGAATGTTTGCTTGTGCTGGGCCTTTTCGCCACTGCTTTTCTGGCGCGTTACTATTTCCTTCCTTTTTATCGTGTGATCTCTGCTGATGGGGTTGGCTATGTGACAGCCGCCCGGAATCTACTCGCGGGTGATTTTTCCACCATGACGGTCTACGGTGTGGTCTATCCGTCATTAACGGCCCTGGTAAGCCTTGCAACTGGTTCCACAGAAATTGCCGGGCGCCTGGTTTCGGTATTCATGGGGGCGCTACTGGTCCTTCCGCTCTATTGCCTTGGCCGTGATTTTTTCAATCGCAATGTGGGAATTATTGCCTGCATACTTGTGGTCGCCTGGCCGACGCTCCGCTCCTGGGCAGGTGAGGTGATGACCCAGGCAACGTATATCACACTGCTGGTAACGTGGTACG
>DCNF01000004.1:0-799 GCA_002322035.1 Geobacter sp. UBA1603 | reverse complement strand
GGCGTATCGGCGCAATTCATGGCGCTGGGCCCTGATGGCGGGATGTGTGGCAGGTCTTTCTTACCTTACCAGGCCCGAAGCCCTGATAGCATTCGTTTGTATGGTTCTGATTTTTTTCTTTCCCGGCTCACAAGCACAGCCGCCCGCCCGACGTTTTTTTCTGGCAACGATCTCTGCGTTGTCATTTATCGCACTGCTTCTGCCATTTGTTGTTCTCGTGCATCAGGTTACCGGTGAATGGCAGTTAACCGGCAAAGGCGGCGTTACGTTGGCAGACGCGTTGAGTGAGTATCTGGGTCGGGCGGATCTAAAGCACGAACCCGGTTTCAAAACCATTGGGATTTTCGACGTTATTCGGCGTTACCCTGATTTTTTATGGCCGAATTTCAGGAAAAACCTGCTGGAAGGCGTTATGATTTCAATGCCCTGGTATTTATGGTTCAGTGGCCTGGTCGGCTTAATCTGCGGCGGATGGCAGCGTGAACAGATTGCCAGGCGCCTTTTCCTGATGGCATCGTGTGCCCCGCTGGTGTTCATAATGATATTTTTCTTCGCTGGCCCGGAATATGTTCAGCCATATCTGCCCGTTTTCTTTTTGTGGGTAGGCAGCGGAATGCAGCAGATAGAACGGAGATTCTGGAATATCGTGGCGGCGAATAAGCCTCATGTTTTGAACTCTGTCAAGATTGCCCCCGTTTCTATCGCCATAGCTTCAGCCATGACGATGTTTTCTTTGTATAATCAGATCCCGGCCGACCGAAACAAGCCATATCATTATTCAGATGATGGCGGGCGCTAT
>DCNF01000081.1:16137-16337 GCA_002322035.1 Geobacter sp. UBA1603 | reverse complement strand
TCCCGCACATTGCCCGGCCAGCTGTATCCGCAGAGAATGTCCAGCGCATCTTTTGAAAAACCCTTGACGGCATGCTTGCGGTCGTTGTTGAAACGGGCCAGAAAGGTGTGGATCAAAAGCGGGATATCGTCCTGGCGTTCCCGCAGGGGTGGAATAGTGATTGGGATCACCGACAGACGGTAGTACAGGTCTTCCCGGAA
>DCNF01000081.1:15820-15940 GCA_002322035.1 Geobacter sp. UBA1603 | reverse complement strand
TTCGTCCAGAAAGAGCGTCCCGCGGTCAGCCATTTCAAAGCGGCCCGCGCGGTTGGCATAGGCCCCGGTGAATGAGCCCTTGACGTGGCCAAACAGTTCGCTTTCCATCAGGTCTTCCGG
>DCNF01000081.1:14975-15736 GCA_002322035.1 Geobacter sp. UBA1603 | reverse complement strand
CCTTGCCGGTGCCGGATTCCCCCTGAATCAGAACGGTGGCGGTCGATTCCGCCACTTTTTCGATCAGTGAAAACAGTGACTGCATGGCGCTGCTGCGGCCGATGATGGTGGAGGAGAGAACGTGGGGCTGGCACGAGTCGCCGGTGGGCAGATCGTGGATTTTCATGGACTGGTATTCGCGGGCCCGCATCACCAGGCTTTCCAGCTCATCCAGGTTGATCGGGCTTGGCAGGGTAAAAACGTGTTCTTCCCGTATTGACGGCACGTGGCTTATCGGTGAGTACACGATCAGAACCAGGAGCGGGTTGATGCTGCGGGACCGTTCGACAAAGTCGGGTGCGCAGTCGTTGAGCGTTGCGAAGTCAGCGATGACAATATCGATCGAGCGGGATGCGATGGTGTCAAAAAGATGAGTTTTAGGGGGGAGGTCGACAATGTCATAACCCTGATATGTCAAAAAAGCCGATACCAGGGCGCGGGTTTTAGTGTTGCCGTCGAGAATCAGAATCGAGCCGTGAGATGCCATTGAAAACCCGTGGTTGCTAGGATGTGTGGCGAATTTTTAGCATTTTAAAAATTACTATACACGCTGATACGAATAAAGTCAAGAAAATGACTTTTAAGCAGAAAATGACTTTTAGGCCTGCCTGTATCCGGGTCAGTCGATCGGATTGGTCCATTTGCAAAAATTGTGCTACAAAACCGCGTTCTCCAACTTGATTAAAGTGTTATTGCATGGTAGATTGAACGCCAGCTGCCCG
>DCNF01000081.1:14586-14922 GCA_002322035.1 Geobacter sp. UBA1603 | reverse complement strand
TTCACGCCGTATACCGGCCAGCGCCGTGACATTCCGGTACCCTGCCCAGTGCCGGCCATTTATGCATCAAGGAGAGTTCCGATGAGTAACGCCCTCGTGCCGGTGAAGGCAGATGAGTCGCACGGCGAGCTGATCCAGCTGGTCAGCTTCAACCTCGATCAGGAAGAGTACGGTGTCGATGTTCTCAAGGTTCGCGAAATCATCCGTATGCCGATTGTCACCAGGGTGCCGAATACCCCCCCGTATGTTGAAGGGGTGATCAACCTGCGGGGCAAGGTGATTCCGATCATCTCCATGCGCAGAAAGTTCGGTCTGGCAGAGGCTGAAAACGACAAA
>DCNF01000081.1:7084-14555 GCA_002322035.1 Geobacter sp. UBA1603 | reverse complement strand
AGCAGACCCGCATCATGGTCATGGATGTCGAAGGGGAACTGATGGGGTTCATCGTTGACGCCGTATCGGAGGTGATCCGCATTTCCGGCAGCGAAATCCAGCCGTCTCCTGCTGTGGTCGCCAGCGGTATCGATCAGGAGTGCATCGCAGGTGTGATAAACCAGGCAGAGCGCCTGCTGGTGCTACTTAACCTGGAAAAGATGTTCTCCCATGATGAACGTAAGCTGTTTGGTTCGATCTAGCCGGAATACCGACGCCTCAAGGAGATTGATGCATGCCGCCCATTGACTGCGAAGATCAGGAGCTTCTGGAGGGTTTTCTTACCGAGACCACCGAGCTTCTTGAAAAACTGGACGATGACCTCGTAGCACTTGAAAAGTCATCCGGCGATCCGGAACTGCTCAACCGGATCTTTCGTTCCATCCACACGGTAAAAGGCGCTTCGAGTTTCCTGGGGTTCGACCTGCTGGTCAAGGTTACCCACAAGACCGAAGATGTGCTCAACCGGCTGCGCAAGGGTGAACTGGTGGTCACTCCGGAGATCATGGACGTGATTCTCGAGGCCACCGATCTGGTCAAGATTCTGGTCAGCGATATCAAGGCTGGAGAAATCCAGGAGCGCGAAATCGATGGAACGATTGCCAAGCTTCTTCCGCTTTTGTCAGAGAATGCGGCTCCCAAGGTGGACGTCCCGCCTGCTGCCGCCGCACCTGCCGCCGAGCCGGCACCGGTCGATGCAGGTCCTGCCGCTGCGGCCCCCGAATCTTCGGTAACTCCGCTGCCGGCTGCTCAGGCAGCGACTCCCCCTCCCGCCAAACCGTCCGGAGAAATGGTGGCTAAAAAGGCCCCGGCTCCGCCCAAACCTCCCGAAGGCAAGGGGGAGGACCTTTCGGACAACACCACTGTTCGCGTTGACGTGAAACGTCTTGACGACCTTATGAATCAGGTCGGTGAACTGGTTCTCGAACGCAACCGGATGATTCAGCTCAATCAGGAGCTGCAGCAGGGGGAGGCCGATCGTTTCGATTTTAACGAAGAATTCGGCAAGCTTACCAAGCGGATGAATTTTGTCACATCAGAGCTGCAGATGCAGGTTCTCAAGATGCGGATGATTCCGGTTGAAAAGGTTTTCAAGAAATTCCCGCGAATTGTCCGCAGTCTGGCCCGGGATCTGGGCAAAGAGGTTGACCTGCAGATTTTCGGTGAAGAGACCGAGCTTGACCGTTCGGTTGTTGATGAGATCGGCGATCCGCTGATTCACCTGATCCGCAATGCCATGGATCACGGGCTTGAAACCCCTGACGAGCGGATTGCCGCCGGAAAGCCTCGAGTCGGGACCCTGGTGCTGGCAGCAGTCCACGAGGGGAACTCGATCATCATCAGCATCAAGGATGATGGCAAGGGCATCGATACCGACCGCGTCGGTCGCAAGGCGGTTGAGAAGGGTCTGGTGACCGAAGAGCAACTGGCAGCCATGAGCCAGCGCGAAATGTTCGACCTGATTTTTCTGCCTGGCTTCTCCACCAAGGAGAAAGCGTCCGATCTGTCCGGGCGCGGGGTCGGAATGGATGTGGTCAAGACCAATATCAAAAAGCTGAACGGTCTGATCGAAATCAGGAGCGAGCGCGGCCAGGGCTCGGAATTCATCCTGCGTCTGCCGCTGACACTGGCGATCATCCAATCGCTTCTGGTCGAGGTCGAGGGGGAAGTCTATTCGATACCGCTGTCTTCAGTACTGGAGACCCTGCGGGTCGATCAGCGCCAGTTCCACGTTATTGGCGGGCAGGAGGTGCTCAAGCTGCGCGAGATGGTACTGCCGCTGATGCGTCTGCAGACGATCTTCAATGTTCAGCAGAAATATGAGCGGGATGACTTTTGCTATGTTGTCGTTGTCGGAGCCGCCGATAAGCGGATGGGTCTGGTGGTGACGCGCCTGGTCGGCCAGCAGGAGGTGGCGATCAAGTCCCTTGGCAATTATCTGGCCAATATACCCGGTATTGCGGGCTCCACGATCCTGGGAGACGGCCGCGTTACCCTGATTGTCGATCCGGTCGGCCTGATTGACGGCGGTGAAAGCTCGTCAGGCCGCTGACAGATTCAAACACCACGAAACCTAAACACGATACCGAAAGGGTATAAACGTGGCCATATCAGATAAAGATTTTGAGCTCCTGCGCGATTTTATCTACAACATCTGCGGGATGTATTTTCACTCGACCAAGAAATATTTCCTCGAGAGCCGCCTGACCCGGCGAATGGAAGCTGCCGGTGCAAAGACTCACCAGGATTATTATATGCTGCTCAAATCACCACGCGGCAGTGAAGAGCTCAAATACCTGATGGATGAAATTACCACCAACGAAACCTACTTCTTCCGCAATGTCCCTCAGTTGAACGCTTTTGAAAACAAGCTACTGCCGGAAATTGTCGAAATCAAGAACAAGATGGGATTCCGTAAGCTCCGGATCTGGAGCGCCGCATCCTCTTCGGGAGAAGAGGCCTACACCATGGCCATGATCCTCCAGGAAAAGCGTGCGACGCTGCTTAAGGACTGGATTATCGAAATTGTTGGCACCGACATCAACGAAACGGTTGTGGCCCAGGCCAAGGAAGGGGTTTACAACGCATACTCCGTCCGCAATATCCCTGATGTCTACAAACGCAAGTATATCAAGGAGGAGGGGGGCAAGTTCATTCTGTCTCCCGAGGTAAAGCGTTTTGTAACCTTCAATAAGCTGAATCTGTACGATGACTCTAAGATGATCTTCATGAAAAGCTTTGATTTCATCTTCTGCGCCAACGTCCTGATTTATTTTGATACTGCATCAAAGTCAAAAGTTGTTCAGCATTTTTACAACAACCTCCAGCCGTACGGATATTTCTTCGTCGGTCAGTCGGAGTCGCTGCACGGGGTCAATGACAAATTCAAGACGGTTCATTTCCCCGGTGGCTTCGGGTACAAAAAATAGCCTGAAAGGTTCCTGTATATGGATCAGAACCAGATGATGGAGCGAGCGGAACAGCTGGTAGGGAAAATTGATGACCTGCCGACGATTCCGGTAGTGGCTACCCAGGTACTGCAGTTGCTTGACAGTCCGGATGTGGTGATTGAGGATGTTGCCGATCTGATGCTGACCGACCAGGTCATGACCGCCCGGGTCATGAAGATGATCAACTCGCCGGTGTACCGCCCCAGTCACGAAATCACCTCACTCAAACGGGCGTTGGTCTATCTCGGACTGCGCCACATCCGCGAAGTGGCCCTGACCACTTCATTCATCAAAGCTTTCGAGGCCGGTACCGGCCCGTTCGACGTCAACCTGTTCTGGGAGCACTCTTTCGGCGTCGGCATGGTTTCAAAGATTATCGCCCAGAAAGTCGGTTACGCCGATCTGGAAAAAGCCTACATAGCCGGGATCATTCATGACCTGGGCGAAGTATTCATAAGCCACTATATGCCCGATGAATTTGCGCGGGTGCTGGCTCATATGGAACAGCACCAGTTGAAGCTCTATGACAGCGAGGCAGAAGTTCTTGGAACGACCCATTGTGAAATCGGCCTCTGCATGGCCCGCAGTTGGAACTTTCCCGAGGCCTATCAGGAAGTAATCCTGCAGCACCACACGGTTGATGCTGCCACGATTGATCCGATCCTGTGTGCCGTTGTCAATCTTTCCGATCTGTTCTGCAGTGTTCGCGGCCTGAATTACGGCGACCGGGAGTGGGTCAGCTTCAATCTGCAGGAGGAGCAGGCCTGGCAGATCCTCAAACACCATGCTCCGGCTCTGGCGACCATGGATGTGGAGCGTTTCTGCTACGAGCTTGACGATGCCGTGCCTGACGTTCAGGAACTTGTCCGCTCGATTTTCTCTTCAACCGAACAGGCAGAACACTGATGCTTGGCTCCTCATCAGGAAAAACCCGTGTTTTGATCGTTGACGACTCCTCGTTCATGCGTATGGCCATTCGCAGCGTGCTCTCCAAAGACCCCATGATCGACATTGTCGGTACGGCTGCCGATGGTGTCGAGGGGGTTGAAAAGGCGATCGCGCTCAAGCCGGATGTGATTACCATGGATGTGGAGATGCCGAAGCTGGACGGCATCAGCGCCCTGCGTCAGATCATGGCCAAGGCCCCCACCAAGGTGCTGATGGTCTCCACTCTCACCAATGAAGGCGCCAAATCAACCTTCGAAGCCCTGGATGCCGGGGCGATCGATTATATCCCCAAGAATGTCACCGATTCGACCGAAGCCCAGAATATCTTCCGCGAAGAGCTGCTGCGCAAGGTCAAGGACGCCGTTCGCTCGCGATTCGGCCGCTCTTCAGCCGCGTCGGTCATATCTGCACCTTCGGTATCGCCGGTTCGGCCGACGCTGCCCACTGCCGCTCCGACCCGCCTTTCCGGCAAACTGGCCGGGAAAAAGATCGGCTACGTCGGCATCGGCGCATCAACCGGCGGGCCGGTGGCGCTCCAGGAAGTCCTCTCGCGCATTCCTGTCAACTTCCCCTACGGGATTATCGTTGGTATCCACATGCCCAGGGCCTTCACTGGTCCCTATGCCGACCGCCTCAATGCCAAGTGTTCCATGACCATTCGCGAAGCGGTTGATGGGGATATCCTCAAGCCCGGCCTGGCACTAATCGCCCCGGGTGGTATGCATACCACTCTGGTAAAACAGGGAACGAACATCGTTGTCAGGACCGTGCCGACCACGGCCCACCCCCAGTATGTCTACATACCTTCGGTTGATTTGATGCTCTCGACCATGGCCGAGGCCACCGGCGGTGCAATGCTTGGAGTGATCCTGACCGGCATGGGCAATGACGGTTTTAAGGGAATGCAGCTGCTTAAACAGAAGGGTGGTGTTACCATCGCCCAGGATGAAGCGACTTCGACCATTTACGGTATGCCCAAGGCCTGTGTCGACGGTGGGGTTGCCGATGAGGTCCTGCCACTGGGGCAGATCGGTTTTGAAATATCAAAATTTGCCGGGTGACGGCATGATCACGAATGATCACACAAGGCGGCTCCGGAGACCGGGCCGCCTTTTTTTATGTGGTTGCATGCACCACGATGCCTTTGCCGGTGCTGGTCACTTTGGTGTTGGAGTAGCCGAGCCGTTTGAGCCGGCGCAGGATGAACCAGGCGGCAATCGGATGGACGCCGGGGAGCATCAGGGGGAAGTGGTCTGTGGGAATGGTGCGGATAGCCCGCCAGGTGGCTGAAAAAGAAACGTCAGCCATGAAGCAGGTCGTCCAGGCATACCACTTCAATGCCTTTCACCTTCTTCCATTGCTGGTCATTGGTGATGACAAGGGTGGCGCCATGCTCGATTGCCGTGGCTACAATCAGGGCATCCGGGGTATTCAATCCGGATAGGGCACGAATGGAGGCCCCACGGAGAATCGTCTCGCGGGATACGGGCACCAGTGACAGGTTGGGAAAGTTGGTCAGCAGGACTTCGTATTCGTCGGCAATATCCTGCCGTTCCTGCCGCAATGGCAGAACCAGTACTTCGAGCAGGCTTATGTCGGAAACAATGCCCCGGCAGGTACCGGACTGGATGGTCTTGAGTATGCTGGTCGTGAGGGGGGCAAAATCAGGGTGTGCTTCAAAATGATAAATAAAGGGGGACGTGTCGAATCCGACTACCGGGTGGCGGCCCAGAATATCGGCAATCACGACCAGCTCTCGCGTTCGCTGTTCAGATACTCTTCTGGATTGACCGTGCGCCATACATCCTGATGCAGGCCCCGCAAGCGTTCAGCGAAATCATAAGGTTTTGGTATCAGCACAATCCTGTTTTCCTTGCACAGGACAAGGAGCTGGCTGCCGGCATTAAGATGAAGTTTTTGACGGGCTTCGCTGGGTACAACGATCTGGTTTTTGGAACTCATGGTCACGACTGACGGCATGGTATTTCTCCGGTAAAGCAATTTTGTAAAATCACTTTACCATGGGGCAGTTCCTGATGTAAACAGTTTCCTGCGGTCCAGGCAGCAGCCAGCCGGCGTGTGTCCGCAGGATCAGCTGTGCTCGCTTGTTTCGTGGAAATCAAGCTCTTTCCACTGCTCCATGGTGTTGTCGAGCCGCCACTGGCTGCCGGCCATATAGGTCAGCTTCCCCTCGCCGTCGATGTAGAGGTGCATGACCTCCTTCTTTTCGAAATCTTCCAGCTTTTTCTTCTCGCCGGTTACCCAGCGAGCGGTGACGTAACTGACCGGTTCGAAGGCCACCTTGACCCCGTACTCGTGCTCCAGTCGGTGCATGACCACCTCGAACTGCAACAGGCCCACGGCTCCGATGACCCAGTCTGCCCCCATGAGTGGCTTGAATACCTGGGTGGCGCCTTCTTCAGCCAGTTGCACCAGCCCCTTTTCCAGTGCCTTTGATTTCATCGGGTTCAAGAGCCGTACCTTGCGGAAGTGTTCCGGCGCAAAGCTCGGAATGCCGGTGAACTTCAGCTCCTCTCCCTGGGTAAAGGTGTCACCGATCTTGATGGTGCCGTGATTGTGGATGCCGATAATGTCGCCTGGCCAGGCTTCTTCGACATTGGTACGGTCCTGGGCCATGAAGATGGTGGCGTTGGCGATCTGCACATCCCGGCCGAGCCGGGCGTGGCGCACCTTCATCCCCCGGGTGAAGGTGCCGGAGCAGATCCGGAAGAAAGCGATCCGGTCACGATGGGCCGGGTCCATGTTCGCCTGGATCTTGAAGGTGAAACCGGAGAACGGCTCCTCGTAGGGGGAAACCATGCGGGTCATGGTTTCCCGGGGCAGCGGATGGGGAGCGTGCTCCACAAAAGCGTCCAGCAGCTGCTGAACCCCGAAGGTATTGATGGCGCTGCCGAAGAACACCGGCGTCTGCAGTCCGGCCAGGTAGGCCTCCTTGTCAAAGGGATGGGCAGCCCCCTCCAGCAGTTCCACGTCATGGCGCAGTTCCTCCACCTGGGAGCCGAGCAGCTCCTCCAGCCGGGGGTCATCCAGGCCGGTGACGGTGATGATCTCGCCGGTGCCGTTGGCCGCCTCGGCATCAAAGAAAATCAGCTCTTTGGTGTAGAGGTGATAGGTGCCCCGGAAACGCTTGCCCATGCCGATCGGCCAGGTCATCGGAGCGGTCTGGATCTTCAGGTTCTTTTCGATATCATCCAGCAGGTCAAACGGGTCCTGCCCCTCCCGGTCCAGTTTGTTCATGAAGGTCATAATTGGGGTATGGCGCAGGCGGCAGACCTCCAGCAGCTTCCTGGTCTGGCTCTCGACCCCTTTGACCGAATCGATCACCATCAGGCAGGAGTCGACGGCAGTGAGTACCCGGTAGGTGTCCTCGGAAAAGTCGTTGTGTCCCGGGGTGTCCAGAAGATTGATTTCACAGCCGTCATAGCTGAACTTCATTACTGATGAGGTGACTGAAATGCCACGCTGTTTTTCCAGTTCCATCCAGTCCGAGGTGGCGTGGCGGCTGGCCTTGC
>DCNF01000081.1:6083-6873 GCA_002322035.1 Geobacter sp. UBA1603 | reverse complement strand
ATGCTTTCCGCAGCTTTATGACCTGAACACCAGTCGGTCGAGACACCATCGTCCCCCTCCGGCAATCAGCAGATAGAGCGCCATTCCCAGCAGGGCAACGGTATACTCAATGCCATGCCCCCGTCCCGGGATGCAGAAGGCATTGATGAAAAAACCGTGTGCCCAGTGCACCTTGTAAATTGCCACCAGCATCACTGCCGAAATACCGGCAGCCGAGAGGCGGGTCAGAAAGCCGGTCAGCACGCCAAATCCCCCGCCAAACTCGGCAATGATGGCCAGCAGGGTAAAGATCGGCGGAATACCGAGGTCTTTTTCGAAGCTGGCAAAGGTGGCTGTCAGCCCCTTGCCGCCGAACAGGCCCAGTAGTTTTTGCGAACCATGGGCCATGAAGATGAGTCCCAGGGGAATTCTGATCATCAGTGGTGCCAGTAGTTCAGTTGCGTCAAAACCCCCTTTAGCCATGGTTCTCGGCCTCCTGGATCGTGGTGTGCAGAAGCTGATTTTTGCCGCTGTGTTTGGCACGGTACATAAGCTCATCAGCCTGGCAGATGAAATCGTCAACCGAGCGGGGAGGTGAAGAGTAGGTCACCGCTCCAATGCTGAAGGTAACGGGCCAGTTATGGCTGCGCATGGTTTCTGTCAGGCTTGCATGCAGTTTGTTTAAAAACGGGCCGGCCGCCTCACCGGGGGTTTCCGGCAGCAGGACGACGAATTCATCACCGCCGAAGCGGCTGAGCATGTCGGTACTTCTGATATTGTTTTTGATTGTCGCGACAACGTTAACCAGCAG
>DCNF01000081.1:5747-6010 GCA_002322035.1 Geobacter sp. UBA1603 | reverse complement strand
CCCTTGAAGTTGTCAAGGTCGATATAGGCCACCGTGAACGGTTGGGAATAGCGTCGCGAGCGTTTAAGCTCATACTCGGCCAGGTCAAAGAAGGAGCGCCGGTTAAGCGCACCGGTCAGGTGGTCCGTCCTTGCCAGCGACTTTTCCTTTTCAAGGTTTTTGCGCAGAGCTGAAAACAGCAGGCTCATGATCATCAGAAAGACAAACTCGATGAACTCGTTCCAGTAATGCAACTGCGCACTGTGCAGAGCGAATGACTTGGT
>DCNF01000081.1:5373-5705 GCA_002322035.1 Geobacter sp. UBA1603 | reverse complement strand
GCTTCATCGGCGACAAAACGGGTTATCAGGGCCAAAACGCAGAACAGAAGACCGGTCCGACGGCTGACGAACCAGGCGGTGAAGGAAACCGGAACCAGGTAGAATACGATCAGGGAATAATCACCGCTGATGTAGTCGACCCATCCGAGCAGCATCAGGATAGCTAAACTGAAGAAGGATACCGTGGCGGGACTGCGGCCGGACAGCATCTGGGAGACGAGATTGTGGAGGCATGCGAACATGGCTGGTCCCGTTCAGGCAACACAAATAAAAAGGGGGCATCCGCCCCCCTTTTGTTCCGATTTGTTGATGGCGGGCGATACTGGATTCGA
>DCNF01000081.1:0-5302 GCA_002322035.1 Geobacter sp. UBA1603 | reverse complement strand
CGGAGGCCAACGCTCTATCCAACTGAGCTAACCGCCCGCATCTGAAACGCCTGCAGCCTGCAGACAGTTGCATAGCTTTACACGAATATTGCCGCCAACTCAAGCCAAAAATCTGTCCATTCTGATCGCGCTCTGCTACACTGACCGGCAGGGAGGAGGATGTTTATGGGGCACCTGTTTCGAATCGGCCTGATACTGCTCATGGTAATGCTGCCGTCATGGTCGCAGGCCGGCCATTTCCGGTTTGAAAAAATCCGGCCGAACGTGCATGCCGCGATCGCGCAGCCAGGGAGCAAGGCCGCCAGCAACAGCCTGATCATCATGACCAGCTACCAGGTGATTCTTGCCGGAGCCCACTTCGTCCCGGAAACGATCAGCGAGCTTCTCGAGTATATCAGAACGGTCACCCCGATTCCGGTCCGCTATATCATTCTTACCCATCACCACAAGGGCTATAATTATATCGATTTCGATCTGCCGGCAAATGCGGAGATCATATCGTCCGGCCCGACCTGGCAGGCGCTCAAGGGAGAATTCCGACAGATCAGGAACCAGGTGACCTTTTTCGACCGGAGCATGAGCATGAAACGCGGCTCGACGGTGATCGTGCTGAATGCTACCGAACAGGGGCACAGCGAGGGTGATCTGTTCGTCTATCTGCCCGAGGAAGGGGTTCTGTTCACTTCAGACCTTTTTTTCAACGAGGTGGCAGGCTACATGGGGGATGGGCACTTCCGCCACTGGATCACCACCCTTGAACTGTTGGCGGCCATTGATGCAAAAACCGTTGTTCCCGGGCTGGGACCGGTTACAACCAGCGACGGAATACGTCAGTTTCAGGTATTCTTCAGGGAGTTCACCACCGAAGTGCTACGGCTTGCCGGAAAAGGCCTTTCGCTCGAGGCTGCCCGACGCCAGTTTTCACTTCCGGCCTATGAGGCACTTCCCGGTTACCGCGCATTTTTTGACGTCAATTTCAACCGTGCTTTTCAAGAGCTGAAAGAGCTCAAATGAGGCCGGCCGGGCTGCGCATCATCGGACTGACCGGCGGAATCGCCTGCGGCAAGAGCAGTGTGGCCCGAATGCTGGAGCAGGAGGGATTTCCGGTGATCGATGCCGATCAACTCTCCCGCGAGGCCGTTCTGCCTGGTACGCCCGGCCTGGCCCGCCTCGTGGATGTTTTCGGCGCTGAAATCTGTGCTGCCGACGGGACCCTGGACCGTAAAAAGCTCGCTACAATCGTGTTTTCCGATCCGGAACGGCGCCGCCAGCTTGAGCAGCTGCTTCATCCGGAAATCAGGCGGTTGGCCGATCAGTCACTTGCTGCTGCGGCAGCTGCCGGCAGCAGGGTGGTGTTTTACATGGCCCCGCTTCTGATCGAGGCCGGTGCTGTTGAACGGGTTGACGAAATCTGGGTTGTGACGGTGTCTCCCGATGTTCAGCTGCGCCGCCTGATGGCTCGCGATTCGATCAGCAGCGACGAAGCCGGCCGGATCATCGCCTCCCAGATGCCTCTGGCCGAAAAGGAACGGTACGGCGCGGCGGTAATCAACAACAGCGGCACAGTGGCCCAGACCCGCGAACAGGTCAGGCGGATCATTGCCCGTGAACGAGGAGTAAACCGATGAGCGGCAGCCATATTCTGCGCAAGCAGGAACCGAAAAAAACGGTACCGGAGCGCCAGTTCGACTGTTTTGCGGCTGTGCCGCGCGGTGCAGAAAACCTGGCGGCTGCTGAACTTGCCGCACTCGGCTGCAGCGGTCTGGTGGTGCTGCGGGGCGGTGTGGCGTTTGTGACCGGGCGGGCCGGGCTTTACCGGGCGAATCTCTGGCTGCGGACCGCCAGTCGTGTGCTGGTGAAGCTGGGAGAATTTCCCTGTCAGTCCCCGGAAGAGCTTTATCAGGGTGTGCGCCGGCTTCCCTGGACCGAGCTGATTACTCCGTCGATGACCCTGGCGGTGGATTGTTCGTTGCGGGATTCGGCCATGACCCACTCCGGTTTTGTGGCCCTGAAAACCAAGGACGCCGTTGTTGACAGCATCAGGGATGCCTGCGGCTCACGGCCGAGCGTCGATACCGCATCCCCTGATCTTCGGATCAATGTTCATCTTTCCCGCAATATCTGCAGTATAAGCCTCGATAGTTCCGGAGATTCACTGGACCGTCGCGGCTACCGCCTGGAGCGCAACGATGCCCCGCTGCGCGAGACCCTGGCCGCTGCTGTGGTGGGATTGACCGGTTGGGACGGAACTCAGTCGCTGGTCGACCCGATGTGCGGTTCTGGCACTATTCCGATTGAAGCGGCCCTGATTGCCACCCGGACTCCTCCCGGCCTGCAGCGCCGGTTCGGGTTTGAGCGCTGGCGTGATTTTGACGGGCGACTCTGGAATGGTCTGCAGCAGGAGGCACACGCGGGGAGAGGAAAATTGGCTGCCGGAGTGGTAACCGGATGCGACAGAGATGGCGCGGCGCTCGGAATCGCCCACCGGAACGCATCCAATGCAGGTCTGCGCGACCGGATCGGCTTCTGTCATGGGACTCTGGAAGAATTTAAGCCGGCGGCGGACAGGGGTGTTCTGATTGTCAATCCGCCCTACGGCAAGCGGCTGGGAGACATAAAACAGCTGGAGGGACTGTACCGGTCGATCGGTGATGTCATGAAGCAGAGGTGTAAAGGGTGGACCGGCTATGTGCTGACCGGAAATCTGGAGCTGGCCAAGCTGATCGGCCTGAAGGCCTCCCGCCGGCATGTACTGTTTAACGGGCCGATTGAGTGCCGGCTGCTGCAGTACGACCTGTATTAAACGCTGTCATTGATGTGAAGCCGAATGAGGCCTATTTGCTGATCTTATGGCAGAACAGGCAGCGCATGGGCCCGGCACCCGGTTTTGCCGGATGGTCGGCCGGGAAGGTTATTTTGACGCCGTCATGGCATTCGGCGCAGTGCGGATCAACCTCTTTCTTGGTTTTTCCAGCCTTGATCATGTCATGAAAACGTTGATGGTCGGGGTTTTTCGGAACCCTTTTTGTTTTTTCAGGACCGGAGATCAGTACAAAGATGGCGATTACGGCAGCAACAATGCCGATGAAGAGCCAGTCGCGTTTTCCTATTGCCATGCATATCCTCGCAGATTCAGTCTTTAACCAGTGAAAAATAGATGATGACGCCGCCGATCACAATACCGGCCCCGACAAAGGGGAAAATCGACTTCATGGTCAGCTCTTCGCCAGGAGCAGGCATGGCATAGCGCATGATCACAATCAGACCGATCAGAGCAAAAAGGGTCAAGAGGACGGTTTTCGATTTTTTGACGACCCCGAAGAAAAACAGCCCCAGTATGGTGATCAGCACCGCCGGATGGCTGAAGATCTGCTGAAGGGTCAGGGTCTGGATGGTAGTCATCAGGTTGGCAGTTTCAAGCGGCCGGAGGGCTTCGGTTGCTTTTTCCGCCATCTGCTGTTTGTCCATGGGGTTCTCCCGTGCGGAGAGTGTGCGACTTTTGTCAGATAGTACTGCAATTATCTGGTAACGGCAACCGATTATGAACAGTGGTCCAGGCGATGGCCGCCAGACAGCTGAAGTGCTGTCAGCTCAAAAAGTCCATGACCTTGTCAAGGAATCCTTTTTTCATCGGGTGGATTTCCTCGCCGCTGATTTTGGCAAACTCTTCCAGGAGTTCCTTCTGTTTTTTGTTAAGGTTTGTCGGAGTCTCCACCCTGATCACGACCAGCTGATCCCCCCGGCCGTATCCCTGCAGCGACGGAATGCCCTTGCCCTTCAGGCGGTACATCTTGCCCGACTGGGTGGCGTCCGGGATTTTCATTGAAACCTTGCCGTCCAGGGTCGGAACCTCCAGCTCGCAGCCAAGCGAGGCCTGGATGAAACTGATCGGAATCTCACAGATGACGTTGGTGTCTTCACGCTGGAAAATCGGATGTTCCCTGACGCTGATGGCAACGTACAGGTCGCCGTTCGGGCCTCCCTTGCCCTGGCCCCCTTCACCGGTCAGTTTCAACCGCGATCCGGTCTCGACTCCACCCGGGACCTTGACCGAAAGTGTCTTCGAATCGCGGGTGGTGCCTTTACCCCGGCAATCCGGGCAGGGATCGTCCACCACCTTGCCCTCACCGTTGCACTGGCCGCAGGTCTTGCTGACACTGAAGAACCCCTGCTGATAGCGAACCTGGCCGGCGCCCCGACAGGACGGGCAAACCTTCTGGTCGGTACCCGGCTTGGCGCCGCTGCCGTTACAGGTTCCGCAGCGTTTGGCAAAGGGGACCTCGATCTTCTTCTCACAGCCGAAGGCTGCCTCTTCAAAGCTGATCTCCAGGTTGTAGAGCAGGTCATCCCCTCGCCGTCCCTGGGAACGGCCCCGGCTGGTGCCACCGCCGAAAATATCGCCGAAAATGTCGCCGAAAATATCACCGAACGGCGTCCCTGCGCCGAATCCGCCGAATCCGGCCCCGGAAAACCCGCCGGCCCCGTTTACCCCGGCGTGGCCGAACTGATCGTACTGGGCCCGTTTCTGGGGGTCGGACAGTACCTCGTAGGCTTCGGTGGCTTCCTTGAACTTTTCTTCGGCTCCCTTGTCACCCGGGTTCTTGTCCGGGTGATACTGGATCGCAACCTTTCGGAAAGCCTTCTTTATCTCGGTTTCAGAAGCGTTGCGGTGAACGCCGAGTATCTCGTAGTAGTCGCGTTTTTCGCCGTTTGCCAAAGTGTTGGTCTCTTTTCTGTAAAATACGCGTAGGGGCGGCCGAACGGTCGCCCCTACGAAGCGTTATGCCGGCAGAGTGTGTTATTTCTTGTCGTTTTTTACTTCCTCGAAGTCAGCATCAACGACGTTGTCATCTTTCGGTTTGGCACTGCCTGCGTGCTGTTCTGACGGGGCTTCGCCCTCCGCGCCCTGGTTCTTGGCGTACATGGCTTCCGCCAGTTTGTGGGCTGCCTGGGCAAGATCCTCTGTCGCCTTTTTGATCGCTTCGGCATTGTCGCCGTCCATCACCTTCTTGAGGTCGCTGATTTTGTTCTCGATGTTACCCTTTTCGGTGGCCTCGAGTTTGTCACCGAACTCCTTCAGTGACTTCTCGGTGCTGTAGACCATGCTGTCAGCCTGATTGCGGGCTTCAATGGTTTCACGTTTTTTTCTGTCCTCGTCGGCATGGGCCTCGGCTTCACGGACCATCGTGTCGATTTCGTCTTTGGAGAGTCCGGACGATGCGGTGATCCGGATCGACTGTTCCTTGCCGGTTCCAAGATCCTTGGCCGAAACATGGACAATCCCGTTGGCGTCGATGTCGAA
>DCNF01000079.1:4530-4923 GCA_002322035.1 Geobacter sp. UBA1603 | reverse complement strand
AGCTACCGGAATCAGGCATGTGCCTCAACTCTGCCGTAGAGGAATTCGAAAACAACCTTATAATTCAAGCTCTTGCCAGAACAAGCGGGAACAAGAAAGAAGCGGCTGCCCTGCTCAACCTGAAGCGGACCACCCTGATTGANNAAACTGAAGAAGAAAAATCTGGCGTTTGCCGGGGATTGAACAACGATGACGATCGGCATCAACCCACAACCATCCCTGCTCCGGGCCCTGCTGACGGAAACCGCTACCGTACAGGATGGGCAGCCAGCCATTGGTGGTGACAAGGGATTTGCCGGCAGCCTTGACCGTGCTCTCGGAACGGACCAGCCCCCCCCGGCCGACCAGGCCCAGGCGCTGGCCGAGGCGCTCCGCCTGCAGATGCTCCAGACC
>DCNF01000079.1:350-4485 GCA_002322035.1 Geobacter sp. UBA1603 | reverse complement strand
ACCACCCTTTCGCTTGCCGGCGACACTCCTCTGGAAGCGCCGTTTGCCAGCCGCCCAATCTCGGGGGGTACGGCACTTTTACAGGAACTGGCCCGTGCTTACGGGTCCAAACAGGAGCAGCCGGCACCAGCCCCACCGGCCCCAGCCCGGTCCGCCCGCCAGGAGCTCCCGGAACCGGACCTCATCGAATCAGTCTCTGCCGCCCATCAAAACCACCTGCGCCCGCAGACTGAATCATGGCTCGATCCGCTGATCGGCAAGGCGTCCCGGCGTTATGGGGTCGATGCCGGCCTGATACGGGCGGTGATAAAGGCGGAAAGCGATTTCAACCCCACTGCGGTATCCCATGCCGGAGCGCGCGGCCTGATGCAGTTGATGCCCGCGACCGCCCGGTCACTGGGCGTCACGGACTCCTTCGACCCCGAGCAGAACGTCATGGCCGGCACACGTTTTTTAAAGGATCTGCTTGACCGCTACAACGGCAACCTGGATTCGGCACTGGCAGCCTACAACTGGGGACCCGGAAATGTCGACCGCCGCCTCGACCGCATGCCCCGGGAAACCCGCGATTACCTGGCAAAAGTCAAACAGCTCTATCACTCCTACTCCAGCTGACCATCGCTGTCCGCATGTGACCGCAGTATTCCGATCAGTTCCGAAAACTCTGCCGCTGTCAGCGTAACCGGCCGCATCAGACTCTGCCGCTTAATCCGCCGGGGATACGCCACCCACTCGTTCAGGTCCCGCTCCGTCCAGCGTTCGCGGCCCTGAAGACGCCTCGGATAATAATCTGAAAACAGTGCCGAAAGATTGGGGCCGGCAATACCCGCCCCCAGTGCTCCCCGCTGGTGGCTGAGCACCCGGTGGCACGGGCCGCAGGACCTGCTGAAGACATCACTTCCAGAACGTCCCGCGTTGTCAAATAAAACCCGGCGGGGACGTGCGGCCTCGG
The DNA here is from genome assembly GCA_002322035.1 of Geobacter sp. UBA1603. Taxonomy (GTDB): domain Bacteria; phylum Desulfobacterota; class Desulfuromonadia; order Geobacterales; family Pseudopelobacteraceae; genus UBA1603. The sequence goes on along the minus strand of DCNF01000079.1, from coordinate 3,533 downwards.
GCGCTGATCGCGGCGCATCCTGTGCTGCGGCAAGCAGAAACGTTACCAGCGATGTCGCCTGCTCACCGGTCATTCGGAAATCTGGCATACCCGGAGCGGGGTGTTGGATTGAAGCCGCAAGGGATTCAGGCCGTATCCGGCCCGATGAGTCGTCAAGATCAACGGAAAGTCCGGTGCCCTGACCGCCAATTCTGTGACACCGGCGGCAGCCTTTCTGTTCTGCCAGATGCTTCCCGTACCTTACTACGGCCGAGTCACTGCGTGTGAATGTCGCAAAACGCCCGGAAACCAGCTGATGATGGGCTATCTGTTTGCGATCGGAAGCCGGGTTGCCGCGGTGACAGGATATGCATTCCCCACGACCGGCATAGTGAGCCGGGTGGCAGCGCAGGCAGAGCGGCAGGCCGGCAGCGGCGGCCTGACACAGCAGGGCGGCCAGAACAGCCGCAACGGTTAAAATGCCAGTGACCAATTCGGACCCCGCAGAAACAGTGCCACCCCGGTCAGGGCAACAATCACAAGAAACAGGGCAAGGACTGTCAGATTGGGCCAGATCTGCTCCTTTGAAAACCAGCGGGCACGGTAGAGCCTGGGAATACCGGGGAGCCAGGGGAGCAGTACGGCCAGCAGACCGATTGCAACCACACACCAGATCATATGACGGGACCAACTGACCAGTTCCTGAATCCAGAGCAGAAACCAGGCCGATTTGACCGGATTGGGGGTCTGGGACGGATCGGCCGCTGTTTGCAGCGGCGCCGGCAACACCGCCGCCAGCACCAGCAGCCCCGCCCCGAACAGCAGCATGGATCGGATGATCAGCCGGAAAAAATACGGTGAACTTTTTTCAAACCTGTCTTTCATAGATAGGGAAGCACCCCTTTGTTTTTCCGGACCCGGTAAAAATGAAGCATACAGAGCAGCATCAGAAAAAGCGGCACAATCACAGCATGCAGCGCATAAAACCGAAGCAGGGACAACGGCTGGCCGACGCCATCCGGAACCAGCAGCGTGCGGAGTTGAGCTCCCAGGGGCAATGTCAGCAGAAGTTCCATGCCGGTCTGGGTCGCCCAGTAGGCCAGCTGGTCCATCGGCAGCAGATAACCGGCATAGGCCTCAAAGAGCGCCAGACAGAGCAGCAGCATACCGATCAACCAGTTGAGGTGCCTCGGCCTCTGATACGCCCCGGTCAGGACTACCCGCAGGGTATGCAGGAAAATCAGGATCAGGGCGGCATGGGAGGCCAGGCGATGAAGGCTGCGCAGATAGCGCCCACCCCAGACCGAAGACTCAAGAAAAAGAATCGAGCCGAAAGCCCTCTCTGGCGTTGGCTGATAATAGACCAGCAGCAGCATGCCGCTTAACATCAGCGCCAGAAGCGCCGTAAATGCAAGACCGCCAAGACAGAAGGTGTAGCTGATCCGCAGATTTTTCCGAAGGACCACCCGGGGAAAGAGATGCTTGATAAAATCCGACATCATGAGCGGTAGACCTCCAGCACCCCGTTGGCCTGTTCCGTTATCAGCCTTACCAGAGGCCGATCAGCGGGACCCTGCAGCACATCTCCCCTCCGGTCAAACCGGCTGCCGTGGCAGGGGCAGACAAGGCCGTCGGCCGACACGGTGACCGTACACCCCAGATGGGTGCAGACCAGACTCAACGCAGCGACCGAGTCTCCGTCCCGTACCAGAGCAATCCGTTCAGCCCGGTAGACCAGCGCACCGCCGGACGGGATATCGTTGACCGAAACCTGTACGACGCTGTTCCGCTTAGCATGCTGTCGAGGGGTCAGGTAACGCAGGAGCAGGCCGACTGAACCAACAGCAGTAATCAGGGTGATGATGAAGTTTCGACGCGATTGATCAGAGTTTTCCATTTTTCGATTGTCCCCCTTGCATAGGCGGGGCTCTTGGCATTAATTCTTGCAAAATGGCCGGGCAACATGAAACGACCGTTGGCAACCCGTTGTCCGTCCTGATCCCAGAACGACTCACGCTTCATATCGTCCCGTTTGAGCTGGTAGATGCGGTCACGTTCCGGCTCCAGCAGAAAACGGCGCGGCGAGTCGTGGCAGGCCTCACAGGTGACCGTTCCCCGCTGCACGGTGTGCGGGAACCAGGCGCGCCATTCAGCAGCCAACATGATGTTTTCAGGGCCGCTGTTACGAGCTGACACAATATCGGTGTAATAGGCGACAAACATCGGGCGGATCGGGCTGACCATGCCACGGCTGTTGATGCCAAGCGGAGGTGCGTCCTGACTCTTGAGGTAGGCACTTTTCAGGTACTCTTCGTTTCTCCCCGGCTTCAGATCAAAATCATCTTTCATGCGCCGGTCACGGAAGCGGAGAAAAAAAGTACCGTACTCCTGCGCCCCCCAGGCCGAGTGGCAGGCAAAGCATTCCATCCGTTCCATATGGGCTTTGATGCGGTGTTCCACCGGCCTTAGCGATGGGCGGTGGCAATCCCGGCACCCTTTCGACGATTTTCTGCCGGCGGCCAGGCTGGCCATGGAGTGGCAGGCCCCGCAGGTCATGCCTCGCGTATAATGAACATCCGGCAGCATTTTGAGGAATGTCTCGCCGTTGACCGCCACCCCGCGCTGATAGCGCATATGGTCTTCACGCGGCGCCCGGCCCGAGTAGTCCCATCCCGTAAAATAGCCCGTATGGCAGACCTGGCAGTCGCCCACCGACGGTTTTGAAATCTCGCCTCCCCGACCGTGGCAGTCCCGGCACTGCCGAATGTGGCAGCCGTCGCAGTTCTTTTCCCAGAAAGCGGAATCAAACCTTGCGTATGAACGCTGGACAAACTGGCGTTCACCGTTCCGGGTGGCCATGGCGTGACTGAAAATGCGGTCGTGCCCCTGATGACAGACCGTGCAGCCTTCAGTCACCGCATTAAATCCGGCTGCCCCCCGGTGACAGGAAATGCATACGATGCCACCGTGGGAAGCAGACACATCGCTGCTAATCGCCAGCAAGCAGGCGACGATGGAGCAGATCATCCAGCGCACGCAGGTCAAGTCCTTTCCTATAAATGGGATCACGGGCCGTCAGATGACACGGCAGACAGAGGTTTACCGACAGGGCCCGCCTGATCTCACCGCCATTCAGCGGCCGTGAATTTTCACGGGTCACGGCTGAAAACGGCCTGACACGGCCCTTTTCCAGCGCCAGAAAAC
>DCNF01000079.1:0-296 GCA_002322035.1 Geobacter sp. UBA1603 | reverse complement strand
AAACCGTCGAGCGGTTTTTTTTCTGAACGTTCGCAGAGCAGCGTCGCCCGCAGGGTTGCAGCTTCCAGCACCCCCTGGCCAAAGCCGTAAAAACGCGGATTGCTGTGGCATTCCGTACAGCCGACAGCCTTTTTCCCGGTGTTGTGGGAATAAAACGGAGCGAAACGTAACTGCTGCCTGCCGTTATAACGTGCGACGTATTCTGACAGAGATCGTGTGCCGTCAGCCTCATCAACCGTCACAAAGGTCTGGCAGCCAGGTGTCACCGGGGAAATCCGGCCCCGCTGGTTCAATGC
>DCNF01000007.1:6518-16556 GCA_002322035.1 Geobacter sp. UBA1603 | reverse complement strand
ACTATTGACAGCACACGTCACTATAGCGAGAGCATTATATTCGGCCTGCTTCCAGTCTCTGGTTTTGAGGGATTGCTTGATTTCTCGGAAGGGTAGAAGGTGCTTCAAATCATTTGGAACGGCCATTCGATAGTAGAAATACCCGCACCTGAGTTGGATGTGTTTCGTCATAAACATAAATCCCTACCTCCATTCGTACCAAAGTTGTACCAAATGGAAATAGGGACTTAATAAAACTAGTAATACTAACTAGTTAATTTTATGGCGCGCTTGGAGAGATTCGAACTCCCGACCTACGGATTCGTAGTCCGTTGCTCTATCCAGCTGAGCTACAAGCGCAGAGAAAGAAGTTTATACTTCAATTCGATATGCCCTGACAACAAAAAATTTTACTCTGTTAGCGACAATGATTACAACATACTGTATTTAAAGATAAAAAATCAAATGCCTGGTATAACGGAAAGCAGGTCTGCACAGTCTAGGCCTTCATAAATGGTTTTCCCAAATCCATCCTCTGTCCGGCGGTAGATATCATAACGCGGCGTCCTCTCTCCGCCTGAACCGGTTGCCTGTCTCGAGGCGACTATCCCGACATCGGCGAGTTGCGGGCGTGTGCAGGAATTGGGGCAGCCGGAAATTGCCCAGACCATGCGGTGAGATTTTTCAGGAAGGATCGCAGCGAGGCGTTCGGCAACATCCCGCGTAGGCGCCAGCCCCATGATGCATTCATGGCTTCCGGGGCATACCCGGAGAGTCAGCCCGCCATCTGCGGCAGATGGAATGCCCGAAAGAGCAAGCTCTTCATACATAGCAGCATGATCTGCCGATGGATCAAGCAGCAGCGCAATATCCTGATTGGCGCTGATCACGAAAACTCCACCCGCGTGGCGTTCAGCAATACTGGCAATGCCCCTGAATTGATCAGCTGTTATGGCTCCTGCAAATATCGGTATAACTACCTGGCGGGAAGCAGATGACGTAAGCGTCACTACATCTGGCAGGCCGGTCACAGGGGGCAACTCTTCATTATATCCAGGATGATTCTCGATCAAAGTCCGCAACCGTTCCTCGCCAATTTCGCTTGCCAGGTGCTTAAGCCTCTTCCCGGGTGGGACGTTGCCCGAATATACGTTCAAAATAGTCTCGATTATCGGGATAATCCGCTCTTCAGGCACGGCCTCCGAAAGCAGAAAACCAGGGCGGGGTGCATGCCCAAGACCTCCGGCAATCCAGATGTCATACCAGGCGTGCCCACCCTCCTGTCTGGCCAGCACAAGGCCCGCATCCTGAATCAGGTGTCGTCCGCCAGCCACATCAGTTTCTATACCGATCTTGAATTTCTTGGGCAGCCGCTCGAAGCGGGGGTTGCCGGTAAAGTGGCGGTGCAGACGGTGCGACAGGGACTCGATGGCCGAAGATGCTGCCGATCCCAGGCTGTCACAGGTGATTCCACGAACCGCTCCGCCGCATGCACCGCGTGAGGTCAGTCCCACCTTCGCAAGCTCGCGTTTGACCGATACCAGATCATGTTCACACAGCCAATGAATCTCAATGCTGCCGCGGCTAGTCAGATGCAGAGAGTTTTTGCCGTACTGTTCAGCCACGTCGGATACAGCGCGGGCTTGTGCAGAAGAGATTACTCCGGCTGCCAGTTTTATCCTCTGCATGAAAAAACCGCTTTGCCGCTGTTTGTAGATGCCGTCAAGACGGTATTCAGATGCTGCCGAACTCATGTCAGATCCCTTCGAAGAGGGCGGTAGAGAGGTAACGCTCGGCCCCGTCCGGCAGTATGACCACAATTGTTTTGCCGGCGAATTCATCCCGTTGAGCCAGGCGCACTGCAGCTGCAGCGGCAGCACCACAGGAAATACCAACCAGCAGCCCCTCCTCCCGGGCCAGACGTTTGGCAAATTCAATCGCCTCGGTGCTTTCCACCTGCTCAACCCGATCGACAACCGTCAGATCCAGGGTATCGGGGATAAACCCTGCGCCAATACCCTGAATTTTGTGTGGGGCCGGCTGGATCGGAAGGCCTGCCAGCTTCTGGCTGATCACCGGACTCTCTTTGGGTTCCACGGCAACAGAGAGGATCTGTTTGCCCTTCTGGTACTTGATGTAGCGTGAGATTCCACTGATTGTGCCGCCAGTGCCGACACCGGCCACCAGCACATCAACACCCCCGTCAGTATCATTCCAGATTTCAGGTCCGGTAGTTTTTTCGTGAATCTCAGGGTTTGCAGGATTTTTAAATTGCTGTGGCAGAAAGTATTTCAGTGGATCAGAGGCCGCAATCTCTTCAGCGCGATTGATAGCGCCTTTCATGCCTTCAGAGCCCGGGGTCAGTATCAGGTTAGCGCCCAGAGCGGCCAGGACTCTTCTGCGTTCGATGCTCATGGTCTCCGGCATCGTCAAGGTCAACCTGTAGCCGCGTGCGGCGGCCACATAGGCCAGTGCAATGCCGGTATTGCCACTGGTCGGTTCGACGATCTCAACGCCTGGTTTGAGAACTCCCCGTTTCTCCGCATCCCAGATCATGTTGGCGCCGATGCGGCATTTAACAGAATAGGCGGGATTGCGTCCCTCAATTTTCGCAAGAACGGTTGCCTTTGCTCCGTCTGTAACCCGGTTAAGCCTCACCAGAGGAGTGTTGCCGATTGATAGTGAGTTGTCATTGTAAATAGCGCCCATGATAGAGTTTCTCCTTTCATTTTTATTCCTATCGGAATAATAGATATTGCGTGCAAAAAAATTTAAATCGCGAAGTCTACTACATTTTGACGCATCTGGCGCGCCTGTTCGCTCCGCTCCAGTATATCTGCCAGGGTCAGACTGTCGACGACTCTGTTTACGGCAGAATCAACATCAATCATCACCAACCGGATACCACAAAGTTGCTGGTCAGTGCATTCATCACAGAGGGTATAATTAGTAGTGCTTAAACAGGTTACCGGAGCCAGATCACCTTCAAGAATCCGAATAACCGTGCCGAGCCTGATTTTTTGAGGGGGCAAAGCCAGCCAGTAACCGCCACCCTTCCCGATCCTGCTCTGCAAAATCCCCCCCTTGCGCAATGAGAGCAGGATGAACTCCAGAAATTTTCGTGGTATATTCTCGCCTGCTGCCAGATCGGCAATCAACACCGGCTGCCCGGGCGGGAATCCGGCAAGAAACTGGAGCGCTTTGAGAGCGTATTTAGTTTTCTTGGTAATCATTATCTATTAAATATAGAGATAATATTTATTACGCCGCAAGTCAAGAAAAAAATGGCTAGAGACTCAATGGGGCATGGGGCCCCGTTCAAAGCCATGAGGAGCCCGAGATACACGGCTGTGGCGAGAGAACAAAATGCCCACCTATAGAGCAAACCGCAACACTTTAGATCATTCCCGCACTGAATTTGCGCAAGGAACTCATGTGTGTTTTTTGCTGAAATCACGATAAGAGCTGCGCGGTTTTGTTTGAGTGGTAGGGGGAGGGTTGGTCGCAGACCACACAAGCTTGGAAAGTTCGCGCTCAATTGGCGACAGGAAAAGAGCCAGCAGAAAAACCACCAGAAATGCCAGAAAAAAGATGACCATCATTCCGAGTGAAACTACAATGACCTCAACAAATACCGGCATGATGCCCCTCCCTGCTGCTGTGCGGGAATCCTTTGAATTAATTATACACCATACCGTGAAAAATCACATCACCAATCATCTTGACACTCCAGAAAACGAGATTATCATCTAAATAGGAATATTTAAGCGGCAATCAAGGAGGCAGTGGCAATGGCAATCGTAAAGTACAACCCCTTGCGCGAGCTTCGCACTATGCAGGAGCAGATGAATCGACTGCTCAACTTGTCCTGGAATCACGATATTTCGGGCGAAGACATGAAAGACGGGATTTGGCAGCCGGCGGTTGATATCTACGAAACAAACGAGGCGATCATCATTAAGGCGGAATTACCGGATGTTGATCAGAAGGACATTGATGTCCGTATTGAGGATAATACGCTGACACTCAAAGGCGAGCGCAAACATGATGGATACGTTAAAAAAGAGAACTACCACAGAATTGAACGCTATTTCGGCTCATTTCAGCGTAGTTTCAGTCTTCCTGCGACCATTGATCAGGAGAATGTCGGGGCGGTGTGCGAAAAAGGAGTACTTACGGTCACTCTGCCAAAAAAGGAAGAAATCAAACCAAAACACATCAGTGTGCAGATAAAGTAAGCTGCAAGCCGCCGGAGAGGCGTGGTAACTGCGGGAGCAACTTTAGCAGAGGTTGGCTCCCGTAAGTCTATGAAGCGTCTATACCACGTTCGGTGGTGATTTTTGTTCGGCCGGCTTGATTTCAGGCTGCGTCCTGGCAGCTTCAACGACAGTGGAATCATGGCTGTCAGGAACCTGCTGTGCCGGTTGATCTTTCACATCACTCTTGCGGGCTTCTTCCTGGACGTTTCGCTGAAAATCATCCGTCGCTTTTTTGAATTCAGCAAGACCCTTTCCGAGGGATTTGGCCAGCTCGGGAAGTTTCTGCGGACCGATGACGATCAGAGCAATCACGAGTATAATAATCATTTCGGGCATACCGATACCAAACATGTGCATCCTTTCTCAAGCAAAGATGAACGGACTGCTGAAGTAGATTAAAGCGCCAATCGGCCTGATTGGCAATATTTTTTTGATTTTATCCTTGCCATTTTTCAACCCTGTGGTACTATGCCCAAAAAATAGGCATAATTACCATGTTCCTCGTGTCCCCCATCCTGCGCAGCTGTCTTGTATCATGCTGAAACAACTTACAATTGGTTCGCTGGTTCTGCAGCACAACGTCGTGCTTGCCCCGTTGGCCGGAATTACCAATCATGCTTTCCGCAGGCTCTGCCGAATTCAGGGTGCGGCCTGTGCTTTCACCGAAATGGTCAGCGTTAACGGCCTGGTAAGGGAAGGCACCAAAACCCTGGCGCTTCTGAACAGCTCTGCCAATGATCGCCCTCTCGGCATTCAGCTTTTCGGCGATCGCCCGGCAGACCTGGCCGAAGCGGCGCGCATGGTCGAGCCGTATGGAGACTTGATTGATATTAACATGGGCTGCCCGGTTCGCAAGGTAGTTTCAACTGGTGCCGGCAGCGCCCTTTTGCGTGATACGCTGCAGATTGCAGCGATTATTCGCGAAGTACGCCGGGCAACGCGGCTGCCACTGACCATAAAGTTCCGCTCCGGTTGGAACGCCGGTGATGACGTTTTTGTCGAAGTTGCGAAAATTGCCGAGCAGGAAGGGTGTGATGCCGTAACACTGCACCCCCGCAGCCGGTCCCAGATGTTCAGCGGCCTGGCTGACTGGGACCAGATCCGCTGCCTGAAACAGGAAGTATCCATTCCGGTTATCGGCAGCGGCGACCTGCTTCGTGCGACAGATTGTTTGACCATGCTTGAACAAACCGGCTGCGACGGTGTGATGGTTGCCCGAGGAGCCCTGGGGAATCCCTGGATTTTCAGACAGGTCAGGATTCTTGCTGAATGCGGTTATGTACCGCCTGTCACCAACCGTGAGCGGTCAGAAATGATCCGCTTGCATTTGGAGCTGTTCCGTAGCGACAGCGGGGACCTGATCGCGGTTCGTGAGATGAAGAAGCATATTGCCTGGTATGCGCGAGGATTCAGCGGAGCTGCCGAAATTCGGCGGTCTGCCCAGGACGCCCGTACCGTGGCGGATATCAATACTATTATGGAAAGGATCGCCGACATTCCTGATGAACGCACCAGTGACAGCGCATCCGTGTAACGGTATCCATCACCACGAGTATCTGGAAACGGTGATCGACAGTGTTGGTGACGGCGTAATTGTCATCAGCCGCGAGGGAGATATCACGCTTTTTAATCCAGCAGCGGAGGAGATAAGCGGATTCTCACGCCGCCAGGCCATTGGCAGCCCGTTTGAACGGTTATTTGCCATGGAACGCGCTCTAATAGAAATGGCTTCAAAAACCATCCGCACCGGCATAACCATTTCAGACCACGAAAATGTGGTTGTTCGGTCAACCGGCAAGGTTAAACCGGTGGCGGTCACATGCTACCCCCTGATCCGGTCAAGCGGTGAAAGTATCGGGGCAATTTTAACCCTGAAAGATATTACCTATATTCGAGAGCTTGAGGCGACAGTCAGGCAGGCTGACCGACTTTCTACGCTGGGAACACTGGCCGCCGGTCTGGCCCATGAGGTCAAAAACCCCCTGGGGGGGATCAAAGGGGCTGCCCAACTTCTCGAGCGCGAGCTCGGCCAAGGTAATGAACTGTGTGAATATACCGGGGTTATGATCCGGGAAACCGAGCGGATCGATCATATCATCAGGGAATTACTGGAGCTTGCGTCACCGCGCGGCTTGAATATGCAGCCGGTCAACCTGCACAAGATTCTCGGAGATATCCTGCTACTGCAGAAACAGGCAGTGGCTGACCGCAACATCGCGTGTGTCTCACAGTTCGACCCGAGCATTCCCGACATCATGGCCGATGAGGCGCTTCTGACACGGCTGTTTCTTAATCTCGTGCGCAACGCACTGGATGCCATGGGAGAGGATGGCCAGTTGACTGTCACCAGTAGGGTGCTCTCCGACTACCGCATGGCCCAGAATGAGCGGCATTCACGGATGGTGGCGGTAGAAGTGGCTGACGACGGCCCGGGAATTCCCGGTGAGGATCTGGAAAATATCTGGACCCCGTTTTTCAGCACCAAATCAACCGGGACAGGGCTTGGGCTGACGATCTGCCACAAAATTGTTGCTGAACACCGGGGTATGATCAAGGTTGAATCCGATCCCGGACATGGGACCACATTCACAGTACTTCTGCCGCTGGTACAGTAGCGCGTAAGCACAAAGACAAACGACGACCATACACGAGGTTTCTATGCCGCTGAACAGGATTCTGGTAGCCGATGACGAAGAAAGCATGCGCTGGGTGCTCTCCAAAGCACTCAAACGCAAAGGTTTTACAGTTGATCTGGCCCATGACGGTCGTCAGGCTCTCTCGCTGATTCAGGAAAACAGTTATGACCTGGCCATTCTTGACATAAAGATGCCGGGTATCAACGGACTTGATCTGCTTGACAAGATCCGTGAGCTGAAGAGTGATCTGCTGGTGGTAATTATGACCGCCGAAGCAAGCATGAAAAACGCCGTCGAGGCCATGAAGCGTGGTGCATACGATTACATTACCAAGCCGTTTGATCTGGATGTGATCGATGCGATCATTGAAAAGGTCGCCCGAGCCCGTGAAATTGCCGGTCAGGTAACTTTGCTCAAACAAGAGCTGAAGGACCGCTATCAGGTCGAGAAAAATATAATCGGTAACTCTTCGGCCATGCGCGAGGTTTATAAGACCATCGGCAAAGTTGCCGCCAGTGACGTGACGATCCTGGTTCAGGGGGAGTCCGGGACCGGCAAGGAACTGGTGGCCCGGGCAGTTCATTTTAACTCGCGGCGCCTGGGTAAACCATTTATTGCAATCAACTGTGCGGCAATCCCAAAGGAACTTTTGGAAAGTGAATTGTTCGGATTTGAGAAGGGGGCTTTTACCGGCGCGGTTGAGCGGAAACTCGGCAAATTCGAGCAAGCCAATCATGGCACCCTTTTTCTCGATGAAATCGGCGATATGCCGCTCGATCTGCAGGCCAAGATTCTACGTGTCCTTCAGGAACGGGAGGTCACGCGCACCGGTGGGAACCAGAGCATAGCTGTCGACGTACGTATCGTAGCCGCCACCAACCAGGAGCTGGTCGAGAAGGTTCGGCAGAAGGAGTTCCGTGAAGACCTTTACTACCGACTGAATGTTGTTCCGATAAACTTGGTACCTCTGCGGGAGAGGCGCGAAGACATACCTCTGCTGGTGCAGTATTTCCTCGGACGGGCATGCGCCGAGCTCGATACGCCGGCCAAACAGTGCTCTGATGACGCGCTTGCGGTCCTGACCGCCCACAGCTGGCCGGGAAATGTTCGCGAATTGGAAAATACAATCAAACGTGCCGTTATTCTTTCCAGCGACCCCCTTCTGGTCCCGGCCGACTTTGAGGGGCTCGAACCTGCTACTGTTGAGGCAAGCCGGCCGGTCACGAGCAGTGACTCATCGCTGGAGGCGCTGGTCGATGCCAAACTGCGGGCAAGTTTCACCGGCATCGAAAAACTGGAGACCGGAGATATTCATACCATGGTGCTGGAGCAGGTAGAACGGCCGCTGATCCGCCTGATCCTGGAGAAGACACGCTGGAACCAGGTCAAAGCCGCCGATATCCTCGGAATCAACCGCAATACGCTGCGCAAGAAGATCCACGAACTGGGGATCGAGCTGAAGAGGGACTAATATACACAGGGGGTGACGTCATGTCGGTAAAAGATAGATTTTTTCTTGATCGGGACAAAGCACTGCTGGTGGTGATCGACGTGCAGGAGAAGCTCTGTGCGGCTATGGATGAAAAGGTGCTGCGTAAGTTGACCAGGAATATCGGGGTCCTGCTTGAGACGGCCTCCGAATTGAAGGTGCCGGTGCTGGTAACCGAGCAGTATGTAAAAGGACTTGGCCCGACCCTGCCGGAGTTGAAGGAAAAAACGGCATCGGCCCCCTGTTTCGAGAAGATGACCTTCAGCTGTTGTGGCAGCGGTGAATTTATCGCGGCGGTCAAGGCCACCGGCCGGACCCAGATCATCGTCAGCGGGATGGAGACCCATGTTTGCGTACTGCAGACCGTGATTGAGCTGCGCGACGCTGGTTACGAGGTGCACCTGGTTAAGGATGCCGCCATGAGCCGTGACAAGCGTAACTGGCAGACCGCCTGCGAGGCCATGTCACTGATGGGCGCGGTTCCAACCTGCACCGAATCGGCCATGTTTCAGCTGCTGCGGGTGGCCGGAACCGACGAGTTCAAGAAGCTTTCCAAGCTGGTACGCTAGCCCAGCATTCCCAGAATCTCCCGGTGGTGGCCTATGCTGGGTGCTTCCGGGAGATTTGACTTGTAAGCGACGAACGGCACGCCTGCCGCACGTGCTGCCTGCATATCAACGGCACTGTCGCCGACGAAGAGAGCTTCTCCCGGCTGAATGCCGAGATGTTCCAGCACCTTGAGCACCGGTTCAGGATGGGGTTTGGGGTTAACCACCTTGCCGGCAGTCATGACACAGTCAAAATAGCCGGTCAGTCCAAAATCCTCGATGATCATCTCCATCGAGACAGCGCGGTTGGTACAGACGGCCAGGGAATACCTGCCCTTGAGGATGTCAATAGTTTCGACGAAACCTTCCTCCATCTTCATGAACGGCATGAGATCACGGTAGTGGATGGTCTTGGCAAAGGCAAGGGCCTCGTCCCTGCGGCTGTCGCCGGCGAAGAAATACTCCATCACATCGTTGAAAGAATAGGTATGCAGTACCCGGCGCGCTTCCAGATCGCTGCGGTCCAGTTCCGGCCGCCCGAGAAAATCCATAACCCGGTTGTAAAAAATGTAGTTTGACTCCAGCGAGTCAAGGATCACGCCGTCACAGTCGTAAATGACGGCTTTAATCGTCGTGTTCATTCAGGTGTTTCCCCATTCCGTTCAAACTGTTTCAGGTAATCTTCCCACTCCATCGGCAGCAGATATTTTTTGCGGCTGTTGCACTCCTTGCAGGCCGGAACTACGTTGTTGCGCGAGGCTTTTCCTCCCCGGGTGACCGGGATGATGTGGTCCATGGTCAGGTCTTCGGGGGCAAAACTACCGCCGCACCAGTGGCATCTCCCCTGGGCCAGCCTGGTCTTCCACCAGCGACTCTTGCGCAGTTCGCGGGATTTTTCCCGTTCCCGCCTGATATCGGCTTCACTGATCTCGATGATGAAGTGATCCACGCCGATTACCCTTTGAGTGTCACAACGGTTGCACCGTCGCGCCCCTCGTATTCGGTGCCAGATCGGTACGACTCCACAAGCGGGTGCTGCTCCAGGTGCTCCCGAACTGCCTCACGGAGGCGGCCGCTGCCGATGCCGTGAATGACGCGAAGTTCCCGCAGGCCGCCTGCTGCGGCAT
>DCNF01000007.1:616-6384 GCA_002322035.1 Geobacter sp. UBA1603 | reverse complement strand
TGCGGGGGACATCATTCTGTTTCCCGGCACTGTTTTTTTGTGCCGCAGCAAGAGCGTCAAAGGACACCTCTGCTTCGATCCTGCCGGCCAGGATACGGGCCTTGCGGTGCTTCTCATCGGTCGAAAGCACCGTTGCACTACAGCCAAGAGTGGTGACAAACACCAGATCGCCTGCCGCTATACGAGTGAGCGGCCGATGAGCCGTCTGTTTCAAAGGCTCCAGCTTATCGGCCAGGTCTTTCCCGGCACTGCGGATTTTTTCAACGATGTCGAGTCGTTTTTCACGTTTCAGCTCATCAAGCAGTTCGTTCATGCGTCGTCGGCCGGCATTGATGACCTCCCGTGCCTCGCTCCAGGCTTTTTCAGCGGTTTCCCGGCGCACCCTGGAAATTTCGGAGCTGCGTGCCTCGATCTCCGCGGCGCGTTGTTCCTGTCTGCGGTGCTCTGTCTCCAGAGATGCGCGCATCTCTTCAAGTTCAACTCTGCGCTGCCGCAGTTCCGCCATCAGTGTCGTAAGCTCACTTCCCTCGTTTCCAAGCATCTCCCGCGCCAGCTCGATCACCCGCTGCGGCATGCCGAAACGCTGGGCAATGTCAAGGGCGTGGGACTGTCCCGGTTCGCCTGTCACCAAGCGGTAGAGCGGCGTGTAACTACGGTCGTCGTAGGCCATTCCGGCGTTGAGCATGCCGGAGGTGCGGTGGACGAAGCCGACGATATCGGTCAGATGGGTCGTTGCGATGACCGTTGCCCCCCGTTCCTGGAGCACCTTGAGAACGCCGCAGGCGATTGCTGCCCCCTGGAGCGGCTCGGTGCCGGCGCCAAGCTCGTCCAGCAGCACCAAGGAACAGGGACCGGCTTGGTCAATAATGCCCGAGATGCGTGCGGCGTGGGCCGAGAAGGTTGAGTGGCTCTGCTGGATCGACTGCTCGTCGCCGATGTCTACCAGAAGCGCGTCCAGCATTGGAATACTGGAGCGCGGTGATGCGGGCACCGGCATCCCGCACTGGGCCATCAGGCAGAGCAGTCCGGCGGTTTTGAGGGCGATGGTCTTACCGCCGGCATTCGGGCCGGTGATGACCATAACACGTGCGGAGTCTCCGCATAGTTCCATGTCCAGCGGTTCGACCCGGGGAATCGTTCCTGTTCGTTCCAGCATCAGCAGCAGCGGGTGGCGGGCTTCTTTCAGGCACAGATCGCCGGCGCCGCTGAGCGCGACCCGCTCCAGTCCGTACTCGCCGGCATACGCCGCCAGTGCGTTCATCCGGTCCAACTCAAGCAGTGTCTCGAACCGCGTGGCGATCTCCTCCGCGTCTTCACGGATCCAGGCGCAGAGCTGGCGTACAATGCGTATCTCTTCTGCCTTCTCCTCTGCGGTCAAATTTTCCAGTTCATTGACGAAGGGGATGATTTCGAGCGGCTCCATAAAGGCAGTTTCGCCGGACGAGGAGACATCATGGACCACCCCCTTGACCATCCCCTTGGAATCCATGCGGACCGGGATAACCCAGCGCCCCGATCTCTGGGTAATGAAGTCATCCTGGAGGAAGATTTCAATTCCCTCTTTCTGAATGATCTCCTCGATCTTGCGGCGGATGCGTACAGCCAGCCCGCGTTTGGCCCGACGGGTTTCGGCCAGCAGTGGCGAGGCGCTATCCCGGATGGTGCCGTCATGTTCGATGGATGCCTCAAGGGGCTCGAGGATTTCGGGAAACGGCCGCAGCGGCGGGTCCAGCGTGCGAAGCAGAGGGATGTCGCTGCGCGGTGCAAACTGCCGGCTGACAGCACCGAAGATGCGCAGAACCGGAATGAAGGCCAGAAGGTCGACAGGCTGCAACAATGCGCCGACAGGACGCAAGTGTTCCAGATGCGGCCGGATGTCGTCGAATTCGGACGCGGCCAGTGAAATGCCCGTCCGGTTAAGACCGCAGATTTCGGAAATTCGCCCGGCGACGGCTTCAATTGCTTCGCTCTCAGTCAGGGGCAGCATGGCGGCAATGCGCTCACGGGTGGCCTGGCTGCGGGCGTGGGGCTGGACAGCCGCCAGAACCTGGTCGAATTCAAGTCGGATGCAAGTTTCGCGGGGTATCATTCGGATTTCTCCGCCGAACGCCGGCGGCGACGGTCTTTTTGCTTGCGCAGTTTTTCGATGCGTTTCTGCTCTCGTGTCACGGTACCGTGTTGTGTTTCGATACGTTCGATAAGTTCGCGCCGTGCCAGAAAACGGTTGACCGACTGGCTCCGTTCCCGGGACGCGCTGACCCGGATGCCGCTGGGACGATGAAGTATCTGGACGCAGGTAGAGGTCTTGTTCAGATGCTGACCGCCACAGCCGGTTGAGCGGACGAAGGTTTCCTCAAGGTCCTCCTCGCGCAGGCCGAGGGCAGCCATTTTCTCTGTCAGCCAGCGGTTCTTTTCAGGGCTTACGGCAAATTCAGGCATGGCATACACTTCAAGGGGATTGTCCGGACTGATGCAGGGAGTGCCCTTTGTCGATGATCACGAGACTGAAATCTTTGATTGAGGGCATAATTCCCGCGTAGTCACTATAGCAGTAATTTATGCCGGATTCCATGCCGAATACGGCTTTGTTGCCGGTATTGGTGATATATGCTATATGATAACCACGTTATCTCACCGGCACCGGTGCCGCAGGAGCAGTTTCAGATGAAAGCATCATTGCTGCAGCGTTTCTGGGTGACTTTTTCCTGCTGGGTTGTCGGGTTTTATGCCTCGACGCTCAACCGCTTTACCTGGCGAGGTGCTGCTCATATTCCAAAAAATGGCGGAGTGCTCATCGCTTCCAACCATATTTCGGCCTACGAGACGATCTTTCTTCCGTGGGCAGTTATTCGCCATAATCCAATGCAGATGCTCTGGGCGCCGGCCAAGGAAGAACTGTTCACGAAACCGTTCCAACGTTTTTTCTATTCTTCCTGGGGAGCGTTTCCGGTCCGCCGAGGGCGTGATGTCAAGGCAAACAAGGTAATTAATGAGTTGCTGACCGACCAGAAGGTGATGCTATTTCCCGAAGGGACCCGCCATCGTGATGGAAGGCTCGGCAAAGGCAACCGGGGTGTCGGGAAGATAATCTACGACACCCGGCCAGTGGTGCTCCCCACGGCGCTGATCGGCTTCAACGCCTGGAAGTTTCCCGGATTTGGCCAGCGCGCAGTCGTCGTTTTCGGAGATCCTCTTGACTTTAGCGATCTCTACTGCCTTGCCGATTGCAAGGAAACTCACCAGCTAATTGTCGAGCGGGTCATGGAGGCGATCGCAACACTGCTGAAACAGGAGGGGGCCTATGTCGGCCAAGCCTGAAATGACAATGGTTGAAATTTTCTGCGATGGGGCCTGCAGCGGTAACCCGGGGCCGGGGGGGTATGGAACCATTCTGCGCTGTAACGGCCGCGAGAAAATTATTTCCGGTGCTGTGCCGGACACAACCAACAACCGAATGGAGTTGACCGCCGCCATTGAAGGCTTGCGGCAGCTGACCCGCCCCTGCCAGGTTGTGCTGACGACTGATTCTCAATATCTGGTTAAGGGGATTACCGAGTGGATCAAGGGCTGGCAACGTTCCGGGTGGAAAAACAGTAAAAAAGAACCGGTGGTAAATCGTGACCTGTGGGAGCTGTTGCTTAAGCTGTCGGAGAATCACTCAATTCGCTGGAACTGGGTCCGCGGCCACAATGGTCATGTGGAGAATGAACGGTGCGATCAACTGGCGCGGGAGGCAATTGCCGGATTGGGCTGAGCAGCCGGGTTACTTGCGGGGAAGGATATCCGTAAGTGTAAAACCGTAGACCGGATGCATAAAAGCATGGGCGTTGGGGTGACGTGAAAAAAGCCATCCCCGGTAAATGACAGCACTATTTTCAGTGATTTTAACTTTGGCTGCCGGATTGCGAAGTTCATTTGAATCGGATGTCATAACCGAACCCTGCATGATGAAGGCAGGCAGAAAACTTTCTACTTCGATTTTCATTGCGGTACCTGGTACAGAGACAGAGTTTCCGATCGGAATCGTGTAGGTTGACTCGCGGTTCTGGTTTTTGTCGGTGATCGTAATCCTGACCGCCTTCCATGTCACACGGGCGGCTTCGGGCACAACAATCAATGCTTCTTTTTTGATCGGATGGGACTGGGCAATTTCAGCATGTGGTGGGGGATGAGGCTGCGATGCGTCTTTCTGGCACCCTGTGGCAGAAAAAAGAGCAATGTAAAGAATTGACAGCAGAGCCTGGGGTCGCCGTATCAAAATGAACACATGAAACCCGCCGGTTATAAATGGCGGAGAGAGAGGGATTCGAACCCTCGATACCGGTTTCCCAGTATACTCGCTTAGCAGGCGAGCGCCTTCGACCTACTCGGCCATCTCTCCGTGGTTGCCCTGAATGTAAGCTCCAGAAAAAATAAGACACTTTATTTACTACGTTGAAGAGCAAAAATCAAGTGCAAAGCACATCATTGTCAGGCGATCATCAGATTCTGATACTTGGGGGTAGGCCAGCGGGACCAGTAAAAAGGGCTATTTACCTTTTTTCAAATCAATCAGAATCAGTTTGGCAACCGCTTTCAGTGTTTCAAAAACACCTTCTCCGGTGGTGGCGCATGCTTCAAACTCAAGAACATTGGTCGGATTCAACTCCCGGCGCAACTCTTCAACTGTCATGGCACTGGGAAGATCGCGCTTATTGTACTGAACAACATAGGGTAACTTGTCAAGATCGTATCCCTGTTCCTTAAGATTAATCCTCAAGTTCTCCAGCGATTCAATGTTGGCATCAATGCGTTCCTCCTGCGAGTCAGCCACAAACACTACACCGTCAACACCTTTCAGGATAAGTTTACGTGAAGCGTCATAGAACACTTGGCCAGGAACCGTATAAAGGTGAAAACGGGTTTTGAAACCGCGAATCTCACCTAATGCCAGGGGGAGAAAGTCAAAAAACAGTGTCCGCTCCGTTTCGGTCGCCAGGCTGATCATCTTGCCTTTGGCATCGGGAGCCGTTTTTTGGTAAACATACTGAAGATTGGTCGTCTTGCCGCAGAGACCGGGACCATAATAGACAATTTTACAGTTAATCTCGCGAGATGCGTAGTTGATGAATGACATCGTGAGCGTACCCCGTAGTAGCTAGCTGAACAGGTTATCGATATCGTCGTCCGTGATTTCGGCAAAGGGAAAGTCAGAAACGCCGCGCTTCTCCTTGTCCTCTGCCTTTTTTACCAGTTTCTCAAAAATCATGGAAAGCTCTTCGGACGATTTTTTGACCCGCAACCGAACTAGTCCAAGGGATGAACGGCTGTCAAACAATACAACCAGAATAACCCGGCCACCGACAATCGAAATGTGGAGATTGTCCTTTTCACCCTCATGAAACAGGATGGAAAATTCTTTTTCGCCAATCAGCTTTGCAAGACCCCCGGTTGCTGCAATATTACCGGCAGTCAGCGAGGCCAACGATGTGGTGTCAAAACGCTCGGTTTCTCCTACGCCGGATATCAACTGGCCGTTTTTATCCACCAGGAAGATGACCTTCGCGTTGGCTTCTTTCAGGAGCCGTTCAATTACTCCATTGATTTCCTGAAATTCCTCGTCGTACATGACCATTTGAGGATTGGACATGCCTCGCTCCTTGCTGGGTGCGGCCTCTCGGCCGACGGATAGTGGAAAAAAGCGTTTTGTATCGAAACTGTATAACAGAATCGATGCGCCGTTTCAAGCCTATTCACGCAGATTGTAGTCAGCTTATAATGTGTCCGGT
>DCNF01000007.1:0-514 GCA_002322035.1 Geobacter sp. UBA1603 | reverse complement strand
TGTCCGGTTTCTTATTCTGTTGCCAGGAAGCAGCAGATGAAAACGGACCAGATGGCTACAGGAGACCAAACAGATGCGTTTTGAAGAGACTAATGAAGGTTGACGTAACCGCCGTCTTACCCAGGAGGAAGCTGCCTTGATTCTTGGAGTGAGTGACCGCAGCTTCCGTCGTTATGTTGAGCGTTTTGAGGAGAACGGCCTTGAAGGGCTTGCCGACAGGCGCCTCACCCAGGTGTCACACCGACGTGCTCCTGTCGATGAAGTTATCGCGCTGGTTGATCTGTACAGTAGCCGCCATCAGGGCTGGAACGCCAGCCACTTCTACGACTGGTACAGCAAGCAGGGTGGAACCCGAAGCTATACCTGGGTAAAGAACCAGTTGCAGCAAGCGAAGGCAATTCCAAGGTCAAAGCGTAAAGGTGTCCATCGTAAACACCGTGAGGCATCAGCCCTGCCCGTCATGATGATCCATCAGGCGCAGGTTGACAGTATCGGTGCCAATGAACTCAAGGTG
>DCNF01000041.1:67377-70663 GCA_002322035.1 Geobacter sp. UBA1603 | reverse complement strand
TAACCGTCACTTCCTTGAATCCCTTGGCGTCTGTTGACGGGATCCAGATCTGTCCGGTGGGTGTCGCCAGTGCCATGCTGCTTGCCAGTGCCACGATTGCCGATGCTGCTGCCAGGATTCTTGTGAGTTTCATCTTTCCTCTCCTTTTCAACGTTGATTGTGAACAGTGATTGGATGAAAGCCCCGTTGATCTCATCATGCACGTTCTGTAGAGTTAGATTTGTTACGACCGGATGACAGCCATTAAGCATAGTCCGTGCCATAGCTAAAAAAGTTAACTAAAACAGAATGTTGCTAGATTTAGTTGGGTCGATTTAATGGTGGCGAGAAAAGAGATGCCTTATTTTTGGGCAAAACATGGGTTGTCTCTGGCGTGAAACGTACTCGCAGGGGGCAGGTCATGGCTGGAATGGCCACAGATTCTGCCCTGGCATAAATGTGCACAAAAACAATGCAGGACGCTAAACGTTTTGACGCACCGTTTTTTTATGGTTAGAGTTGAGTCAAATCTGAATTTAGTAATGGGAGGAATCAGTATGATCGCAGTAGCAAACATCAGCGATGTCCCCAATTACGGGAAAAAGGTGGTGACGGTCTCTGCCCAGGAGATCCTGCTCGTTAATGTTAAAGGCACCGTCTATGCCTGTGAGAACGAATGTCCGCATCAAGGCAGCCCGATGAGCGGCGCGGTGATCAAGGAAGGGAGCATTTCCTGCCCCCGTCACGGTTACCGCTTCAGCCTGCTGGACGGCCGCTGTGCCGAACACCCTGAATATAGCCTGAAAATTTTTCCGGTAACGGTGGACGGTGACCAGATTCTGATCGATATCTGATCAGCCCTGTCCCGTATTCTTCAATGAGAAGGACGTTACATGTTCGAACGCCTGAAGGCGATGCTGCTCAAGGAGTTTATCCAGGTCTTTCGCGATCCGCGCATGCGGATCGTCCTGTTTGTGCTGCCCGCTCTCCAGACGGTTATTTTCGGCTATGCCGTCAATATGGATGTAAAGAACATCCCCACGGCGATCGTTGACCGGGACAACAGTCCCCAAAGCCGCGATCTTGCCGCAATTATGGCATCATCAGGCTATTTCCGAATCAGCGGCCGTGCCGAAAGTGACGGGGATATACAGCGCCTTCTGGACAGGGGCTCGGTGCGGCTTGTCCTGGTGATCGAGCACGGGCTGGCCAGCCAGCTGCAACGGGGCGGCCGGGCTACCATACAGGCGCTGCTTGACGGCAGCGATTCCACCACAGCCGGGATCATAAACGGCTCTCTGTCGCGGCTGGTTGCGGACTACAACCTGAAACTGCAGCGAAGCTACGCAGCCAGGCATTTTGGGGATGAAATGCGTTCCGGTCCGGTGCAGCTGGTGAGCCGGGCCTGGTTCAACCCCAATCTGGAAAGCCCCCCTTTTTATGTTCCGGCAGTGATCACCAACATCCTGTTTGTGATCACCATGCTGCTTTCCTCCCTGGCGATCGTCCGGGAAAAGGAGATCGGCACCATCGAGCAGGTGATTGTCACGCCGATCCGCAAGGGTGAGTTCATTCTCGGTAAGACCGTGCCGTTTGTGCTGATCGGCTACATTGATGTGGCCCTGATCAGTAGCGTGGGGGCGCTGGTTTTCGATGTACCGGTCCGGGGCAGCCTCCTGCTGCTGTTCGTTGCCACCACGCTGTTTCTGATGAGCTCTCTGGGTATCGGGCTGCTGATCTCGACCGTCAGCCGGACCCAGCAGCAGGCCATGATGACGGCGTTTTTCATCATTTTTCCGGCGATGCTCCTCTCCGGCTTCGCCTTTCCGATCGAGAATATGCCCGAACCGGTGCAGTGGCTGACGTTTGCCAACCCTCTACGCTACTACATGGTGGTGATCAGGGGAATTTTTCTGAAAGGAGTCGGGCTGGCCGGACTGTGGGAGCAACTGCTGGCATTGGCGGTTATTGGTACAATCCTTTTGGCGCTGGCAATAACGCGCTTCAGGAAAACACTCACATGAGAATCCGGGTCAGGAAGTAGTTTGCCACCAGGATCATCATGAATGAAAGCACGACCGAGCGGGTGGTTGAAACTCCGATCCCCCGGGCGCCTCCCGAGGTTGTAAAGCCGACATAGCAGCAAATCAGTGCGATGATGCCGCCGAAAACGAATGATTTGAGAAGCCCGTTGGCAATTTCGCTCATTTTCAGGGCCATGCGCAGGGAATCGGTGTAGGTCGCATAGGAAATGAACAGGCGGGGGTGCAGATGGCTGATGATCGCCCCTCCGGCGATACCGACGCAGTCGGCATATATCGTCAGGACAGGTACGCAGATCAGGGCCGCGATCAGACGCGGCATGGCCAGGTAACGCACCGGATCGATATCGAGGGTTTTCAGCGCATCAATTTCCTCATAGACCTTCATGACGCCAATTTCGGCGGCCATGGCCGAACCGGCCCGGCCCGCCACAAGAAAACTGGTCATGACCGGCCCCAGCTCCCGGACCATCGAGAGACCGACAATGCTGCCGATGATCTCCTGGGTGCCGTATTTGGAAAGCTCCACACCGGTCTGCAGGGCCAATACCATCCCGACAAAAAACGCCATCACCGTGGCAACCGGCAGGGTGTCGGCTCCGATGATTGCCATCTGGGACAGGATTGACGGGATATTACGCGGTGCTTCGCGAAAGTAGAACACAGTCCGCTTGAGGAGCACCAGCACTTCACCGATGATCCGGAAGCCGTACAAGAGCCTTCTGCCGACCATTTCCAGAACTCGCTTCATGTCCCCCCCCAACTGACCGGAATCCACAAGAGCCGCAGCGTTGTCCTTCCCCCGCCCTGCTCATAACCAAACAGCCCTTTCAGCAATCTGAAATCACTGCCGGACATGTCCGAACGCCATGATACCAGCGGAGACAGTTCCCAGGCCAGGTCCGCACCGCGCCGCTCGTGCCAGTAGAGGTTCCAGAGGAGCGACACGGCACTGCCGCCCGTGTCGTCCCAGCGGGCAATGAAGATTCGCCAGAGCGGGGCCCAGTTCCGCTCCACGCCATCGTTCCAGATGACCGGTTCCACCGGTGCCGGCAGGGTCAGGGTCCGCACACCCTTCTCGTCCCGATTCCAGGCGTACAGCGGCCAGAGCGAGCTTCGGCCGCGGATCTCACCACGATCCAGCCAGCGCTCTTCAGAACGGCTGAAGAGAAAATAGAACAGGCTGGTCTTCTCCTGCCGGAACTGTCTCGAATCAATGGTTTCTTCACGGTAGCAGGGCCACATGAGCCAGCGGCTGACCGTGT
>DCNF01000041.1:38091-67290 GCA_002322035.1 Geobacter sp. UBA1603 | reverse complement strand
CTTGCCGTCGGCAGTCATCCAGAGCGGCCAGAGGATGTCCCGCTCGATCACGGTGTCGTTAGAATCACGCACTACCCCGGTGAACGGCCAGGGGATGTGGGTAGAACTGCGCTGGGGAGAGCGGGAGGAGGCGTAGAACGGCAACAGATTGATGTTTTCGGTGGTCGTGCCGCTGCTGTCGGTGCGTGTCTCGCTGCTGAAAAACGGCCAGAGCGCGAAGCGTTTTTCGTAGACCCCCTCCTTGCGGGACTGCCCGTAGAGGGGCCAGACATGGAAGCCGCTTTCGTTCTGGCCAGAAACGACATTAAAAAACGGGTAGAGGTAGTTTGTTGAGACGGTGCCGTTTTTCACCGTACGGCCGTAGAGCGGAAACAGAGTGAAATGATATTCGTCCCGCCAGAAGCGCTCGTAGATATCGCCGTGAAACGGGAATACGGATGTATAGGGGCCGTATTTTTCAGAGCGGCCGCTGATGTAGAAAGGGAACAGCATGGTGCTGCTTTTTTCGTCGGCTGTCCCGCTGTGGGCCACATGGCGCTGGTAGAGTTTCAAGACCTGCGTATCGGATGATTCGCTGTCTGCCGAACCGGATGCCAGCGGATAGAGGATGTCGACATTGGTCTCATTCCCCGAGGATGATGAAAAAAAGAGCGGCCGCAGGGCGGTTACGGTTGTGCCGTCGCGCTGTTCACGCTTGAAGAGCGGGCCGAGAATCGAAAGGTTTGAATAGCCGGTGGACGGACTGGAGCGGTAGTCAAACAGGGGCCAGAGGGTTATGATCTCCCCGCCGGGAATTTCAGACGCCGCGGCTGCCGGAAGCACCAACAGCAGGGAACAGAATGCGAGGCATATCTTCGGAGACGTTTTCACGAACGCCATTATCGGGTATCGCAGAATAAGAGTCAATCAGGATACTCCGGGCCGACGCATTCAGGGTCAGTGGTGGGGGCGTTTGCTATCGATCTCCGCCCCCCAGAGCTTTGTACAGGTTCACCTGGCTGGCAAGCTGCGTGAGACGCACACCGATCAGGTTCTGCTGGGCAGCATAGAGAACCCGCTGGGAGTCAAGTACGGCCAGATAGCTGTCAATTCCGTTCTCGTAGCGCGCCATGGAAAGGCGATGCCCCTCGGCGGCGGCATCGGCAAGAGACCGCTGCGCAGCCAGCTGATCGCCGACAGTTCCCCGCTGGGCCAGTGCATCGGCCACATCCCGGAATGCATTCTGAATGGTTTTTTCATAGTGGCTCACGGCGATATCACGATCGACCTTTGATACGTTCAGGCCGGCCTGGTTACTGCCGCCGTCGAAAAGGGGCAGCGTAATCTGCGGAGCAAACTTCCAGGCGAATGAACCGGCTCTGAAGAGGGCGGCCAGGTCGTCGCTGCCGAAACCAACGGATGAAATCAGGGTGATGCGCGGGAAGAAAGCGGCCCGTGCCGCACCGATATTGGCGGTTGCCCCTTTAAGCTGCGCCTCGGCCTGAAGGATGTCCGGCCGTTTCAGGAGCACATCAGATGAAATTCCCGGAGAGATGACACGCAGTGCGGTCTGGCTGTCCGAGAGGGTTTCAGGGAGCAGTTCCGGTGAGAGGGGAGAGCCGACAACCGCCGCCAGAGCATTCTCACCCTGGGCTGCCAGGGTGGTCAAACGGGCGGTTTCGACCCGTGCCGCGTCAACGGTTGTCTGTGCCTGATTGAGGGCCAGTGCTGAAGCGAGCCCGGCCTCATAACGGTTTTTGGTGAGGCGGTACGCCTCCTGCTGGTTCGTCAGGGTGTCATGGGCGAGCCGCAGCCGTTCACGGTCTGCGGACAGGTTAAAATAGGCGGTCGCGACCTGCGAAACCAGGCTGATCTGGGCACTGCGCCGGGCATACTCGGTGGACAGATACTGCTGAAGGGCCTGATCCTTGAGGCTGCGCACCCGCCCAAACAGATCCAGCTCATAGGCGGTGAAGCCCAGACCGACCGAGTACTGTTCCGTTGTTGCAGCGCGGCCGTTGCTGGTAAGGGTCTCGGGCACCCGCTGCAGGGTGGCCGCCGCCGATGCATCGATTTTCGGCAGCAGATCGGCGCCCCGGATCTGGTACAGGGCCCGCGAGCGTTCGATGGCGAGGGTGGCCATGCGCAGATCCCGGTTGTTCGCCAGCGCCAGCTCAATCAGCCTCTGCAGCCGGGGTTCAGCAAAAAACTCGCGCCAGCTGAGTTCGTCAGCCGGTGATGCCTGTTGTACTGCAGTATCAGCTTTGTACGACGGCCCGGCCGGCCAGCTGGCAGTCACCGGTGCTGTTGGCCGCTCGTAGTGCGGTGCCGTAGACGCACAGCCAGCCAGGGAAACCAGAACGGCAGAAGCCATGGAACAACGGGTTATTACTGACAATGCATTCATAGAGTGTGTCCCTCCGCTGCAGCAGCCTGCGTGTACTTCTTACGGCCGAACAGGCGCGACACCAGCACGAAGAAAAAGGGGATGAAGATCAGGTCGATAAAGGTGGCCGAGAGCAGACCGCCGGTGACGGCGGTGCCGATGGCGTTCTGGGCGGCGGCTCCTGCGCCTTTTGTCAAGGCCAGCGGCAGGGTGCCGAAGAAGAATGCCAGGGAGGTCATGATCACCGGCCGCAGCCTGATTTTTACCGCCGAAAGGGTCGCGTCGACCAGTTCATGCCCCTGGTGCATCTGCTCCTTGATGAACTGGATGATCAGGATGGCATTTTTGGTGGAGAGCCCCACGGTTGTCAAAAGCCCGATCTGAAGGTAGACATCGTTGGGGAACATGCGCAGCTTTACCGCCGCCACGGCTCCCACCAGACCCAGCGGAAGCATCAGCAGGTTGACAAAGGGGATTGTCCAGCTTTCATACAGTGCGGCCACCGAGAGGAATACCACGAGCAGCGAGATGGCGTAGAGTGCCGGTGCCTGTGCGCCGGCCTTTTTTTCCTCGTAGGAGAGGCCGGTCCATTCATAGCCGATGCCGGGGGGGAGTTGGGCAATCATCTTTTCCAGTTCTGCCATGGCTTCGCCGGTGCTGACCCCCGGCGCCGCCTGTCCGAGGACCTCTACCGAAGGGATGCCGTTGTAGCGTTCCAGGCGGGGCGAACCATACTGCCAGCGGGCGCTGGCAAAAGCCGAAAACGGCACCATCTCACCCTTGTTGTTGCGAACGTACCAGCGGTTGATGTCCTCCGGCAGCATACGGCTCCCCGGTTCCGCCTGCAGATAGACCTTCTTGACCCGGCCGTTCTGGATAAAATCACTGACGTAGGAGCTGCTCCAGGCCGTGGCAAGCACGCTGTTGATATCGGCCAGCGAGATCCCAAGGGCGCCGGCACGGACATCATCGATATCCAGCTTGAACTGGGGGGCATCGTCCTGGCCGTTGGGGCGCACGGCGGTCAGTTTCGGGTTTTTCATGGCCAGGCCGAGCAGCTGTCCGCGGGCCTCCATCAGCTTTTCGTGCCCCAGACCGCCTCGATCCTGCAGCTGGATGTCAAAGCCGTTGGCTACCCCCAGCTCAAGCACTGCCGGGGGCGAGAAGGCGAATGCCAGGCCGTCCCTGAATTTCGAGAAAGCCCCCATGGCTCGGCCGGCGATCGCCTTGGCCTTGAGCCCCGGGGAGTCACGCAGCTTCCAGTCTTTGAGCTTCACCCATGCCAGCCCCATGTTCTGGCCCCGGCCGGCAAAGCTGAAGCCGGCCACGGTGATGATTCCCTGCACGGTCTTCTTCTCCTTCTCCAGAAAGTGCTGCTCCAGCTGACGCAATACCTGGATGGTCCGCTCCTGGGTGGCCCCGGCCGGCAGCTGAACCTGACAGATCAGGAACCCCTGATCCTCATCGGGCAGAAACGAGGTTGGCAGTTTCAGGAAGAAGAAGGCCATGGCAGCCACAATGGCGCCGTAGACAACCAGATAGCGCACCGGTTTGCCGAAGGAACGGCCGACGATACCCTCGTACGTGCGTCGACAAAATTCAAAAACCCGGTTGAAACGGCGGAAAAACCAGCCGAACCGGCCTGATTCCCCGGCCTGGTGCCCTTTTGTAACCGGTTTGAGAATGGTGGCGCACAGAGCCGGCGTCAGGATCATGGCCACGAAGACCGACAGGATCATGGCTGATATGATGGTGATCGAGAACTGACGGTAGATGACACCGGTGGAGCCGGGGAAGAAGGCCATCGGCAGGAATACCGCTGTCAGCACGGTGGCGATCCCCCACAGGGCGCTGGTAATCTGCCCCATGGATTTGACCGTGGCATCGTGGGGGGAGAGCCCCTCCTCGGTCATGATGCGCTCGACGTTCTCGACGACAACGATGGCGTCGTCCACCAGCAGCCCGATCACGATCACCAGGGCGAACATTGTCAGGGTATTGATCGAGAAGCCGCAGACGGACAGGACCCCCATGGTTCCAAGCAAAACCACCGGCACGGCAATGGTCGGTATGACGGTGGCCCGGATGTTCTGAAGGAACAGGAACATGATGATGAAAACCAGCAGAACCGCCTCCACCAGGGTCCGGAGCACCTCTTCGATCGAGATCTTGACGAAGGGGGTCGAGTCGTAGGGATAGACCACCTTCATGCCGGGCGGCATATATTTCTCCAGCTCCGCCATTTTTGCCTTGATCCGGTCGCCGGTCTCAAGCGCGTTGGCACCGGCCGCCAGGCGAACCGCCATACCCCCGACCGGTTTACCGTTGTAAAAGGACTGCAGCTCGTAGTTTTCAGTTCCGATCCTGCTTTCGGCCACGTCCTTGAGCCTGACCGTGGAGCCGTCCGGGTTGGTCCGCAGAACCACCGAATCAAACTGATCGGTGGTCTGCAGCAGGGAACGGGCGTTGACGGTGGCGTTAAGCTGCTGCCCTTTCTCGGCCGGGAGACCGCCAAACTGGCCTGCCGATACCTGGACATTCTGGGACTGCAGGGCGCTGGTCACATCGCTGACGGTCAGGTGGAAGTTGTTGAGTTTGGCCGGGTCAAGCCAGATCCGCATGGCGTTCTGGGTGCCGAACATCATCAGTTCACCGACGCCGTCCAGGCGGCTGATGATGTCCTGCAGGTTGGATACCATGTAGTCGGTCAGACCGTTTCTATCGAGGGATCCATCCTCTGACACCAGGCCGATGATCAGGAGGAAGTTTCGGGTGGATTTGACCACCTGAATGCCCGAGCGCTGGACGATCTGTGGCAGGAGCGGCACCGCCAGCTGCAGTTTGTTCTGCACCTGCACCTGGGCGATGTTGGGGTCGGTGCCGGCCTTGAAGGTCAGGGTGATGCTGACCGCACCGGCTGAGTCGCTGGTGGAGGACATGTAGATCAGGTTGTCAATGCCGTTCAGCTTCTGCTCAATTACCTGGGTAACCGTGTCCTGTACCGTCTGGGCCGAGGCGCCGGGATAGGTGGCGTTGATGGCGATCTGCGGCGGTGCAATGGCCGGGTACTGGGACACCGGAAGTTTTTTGACCGCCAGCAGGCCGGCCAGCATGACCAGAATGGCGATGACCCAGGCAAAGATCGGGCGGTTTATGAAGAAACGGGGCATGAAAGGCTCCTAAAATCTAATGGTTTTTATAGGTCCTATAGGGCATATGGGACCTATAGGACCTATTATTTCTTCGCCGGCTGGGCCGGTACTGCTGCGCCAGGTTGCGCAGTCGCTGCCGCTGCTCCCTCTGCCGGTTTGCTGCCGAAGGGCACCGCCTTAACCGGAGTGCCGGGACGGGCTTTCTGTAGACCTTCCAGAATGACCCGGTCACCCGGCTTCAGCCCTTCGCTGACCAGCCAGGCATCTGCCACGGTACGCACCGCCTTGACCGGTCGGGGCTCTACCTTCTCCTCGGCTCCGACGACCATGACCAGCGCCTCACCCTTGGGGTTGCGGGTAAGGCCGCGCTGGGGCACCAGAATGGCCTGTTCGTTTACCCCTTCCTCGACCAGGGCCCGGACAAACATCCCGGGGAGCAGCGTTTGACCGGGGTTGGGAAAAACGGCCCGCAGGGTTACCGATCCGGTGCTTGGGTCTACAGCCGCCTCGGAGAACTTGAGAGTGCCGGGGTGCGGGTAGGTGCTGCCATCCTCCAGGCGCAGCCTGACCCTGGCCTGTGCGGCAGCGCTGTCTTTTGTAAGCAGGCCGCTGGAAATGCTCTGCTTCAGTTTGAGCAGTTCGGAACTGGATTGGGTAACGTCGACATATATCGAATTCAACTGCTGGATTGTGGCGAGTGCACCTGCCTGATTGGCGGTAACCAGTGCCCCATCGGTTACACTGGAGCGCCCGATCCGTCCGGAAATAGGTGCGGTCACTTTTGTGTAGGCCAGGTTGATGCGGGCAGTCTCAACGGCAGCAGTGGCAGCGGCAACATCAGCTTCAGCCAGCTTGAGGGCAGCCTGGGCGTCGTCATTGTCCTGCTGACTGACCGCTCTGGTCTTGACAAGCTCCTGATAGCGCTGAGCCTTGATGCGTACGGTACCAAGCGTGGCTTCGGCCCTGGCCAGGGCTGCCCTGGCGCTGGCAGCAGCGGCTTCGTAGCTGGCGGAATCGATTTGATACAGGAGTTGGCCGGCCTTTACGTCGCTCCCCTCGGTGAAGACCCGTTTTTTGATGATACCACTGACCTGGGGCCGGACCTCGGCCACCAGTTGGGGGACCGTCCGTCCCGGCAACTCGCTGGTCAGTGCCACCCGCTGGGCCTTGATCGTGACAATGCCCACTTCCGGCGGTCCGGCCGGCGGCTTCTGGGCGGCACCATCTTTTGTGCCGCATCCGTTCAGCATGAGCACCGTGGCAAGAACGGCCATGCTGGCAGTCGCAATTTTACGGTATTCAGTCGTCATACCCACCTCTTCACACGTAGATTCTTTGCATACGTTCAACATAACGGGATCACAGTCTGACAGCATCCCAGCAGGCCTCAACAGCCTGTGATATCATCCGCCGGTCCAGCGTAACGAAACCAAGTATGTGGTCGCGCGTCACGGCGAAAATCGGACCGAACGCCAGGGCAAAAAGCACGACCAGTGGCAGCTCCTTCAAAGCCCCCTGGGAAATGCCCTCCGCAAAAACATCTCGGAACACATTGCACCCTTCCCGCTTGCCCATGATTTTGTCCCTGCGCACCTCCACACCGTAGGGCGAATTGTGGAACTGTTCCAGATAACGAAAATCGAGAGGATTGGCGATAAAGTGGCGCATCAGCGCCGAGCCGAGGTGAATAAAGCGCTCCCGCAGCGGACGGGTCGGTTCGTAACCATCCATCAGAACCGAAGAGATCCGTTCTTCAAGCTCCCGGAACAGTTCTATAATGAGGACATCTTTATTCTCAAAGTAGCGGTATATGGTCCCCGCACCGACTCCGGCCCTGTCCGCGATCATAGCCATGGGTGCCCCGTGGAACCCGTTTTCCGCGATCAAGCCCAGGGCCGCCCTGACAATCTCTTCACGTTTTTCAGGTCTATGCATCTGATGCACCTCGTGTGTATGGCCAGGAATGAACGTTCATTCTCGTCCAGTAATCTTAATTTGTCCAGTGGCATTTTGTGCCCCGACAAAATCGGGGGCCGTGCGCTGTAACCGCCCGGAAGGACCGCTGTATGGCAGCATTGCCTGAATGACCTGATTTTACAAAACTATTACACAATAATGGCCCGGTTATGCGCTAGAGTGCGCTCATCAAATCGAGCATCAAGGAGGATGCATCATGGTACATCCACTGAAAATCGGACGATATATCGCCCGTTATCCGGTTATTCAAGGTGGAATGGGTGTGCGCATCTCTGCCGGCAATCTGGCCGGCCATGTTGCCAAATGCGGAGGCGTGGGGCTGGTGGCCGCCGCCGGCATTGCCCTCAACAGTGAGTTCTACAACGGCCGGAACTACTTCCAGGCTGAACCGGAGGCTTTCCAGGCTGAAATCAGGAAAGCCTATGAAATTGCCCCGGACGGCATAATCGGCGTCAACGTCATGGTTGCGCTGTCAGACTTTGAGGCTCTGGTGAGGGCAGCGGTCGATGCCGGTGCCAAGGTTATCGTCTGCGGTGCCGGGTTGCCGATGACCTTGCCGGAGTTGACCATCGATCATCCGGACGTTGCCCTGGTGCCGATCGCCTCGTCGGTCCGCGCTGCCCAGTTGATCGCTAAAAAGTGGCACAAGAGTTATAATCGTCTCCCCGACGCCGTGGTTGTGGAGGATCCCGATACGGCCGGCGGCCACCTGGGTGAAAAGATTGAAAACATCGGTACCGGCGAATACGATCAGTATGCCACCGTGCGGGGTATTAAGGCGTTTTTTCGGGAAGAGTACGGGGTGGAGGTGCCGGTGATTGCTGCCGGCGGCATCTGGGACCGGGCCGACGTGGAGCATGCTCTGGCTGAAGGCGCCGATGGTGTGCAGATGGCAAGCCGCTTCGTCTGCACCGATGAGTGCGATGCCGACATGGCCTTCAAGCAGAAGTACATCAACTGCAGAAAAGAAGATATCGGCCTGATCATGAGTCCGGCCGGCCTGCCGGGGCGGGCGATCCTCGACAATAAGGAACAGATTCGCCAGCACGACCTGGACAACAAGGTCCCCTGCCGTATGAACTGCCTGAAAAAGTGCTCTTACAAAGAGTCGGGCGAGCGCTTCTGCATCGTCACCGCGCTTGACCGGGCCCAGCGGGGTGATGTGGATACCGGGCTGGTCTTCTGTGGAACCAACGCCTGGAAGGCGGACAAGATTACCACCGTGCAGGAGATTTTCAATGAACTGTTCGGGTAGTTCCGGCCTGGTGAGGTCAACTCAATGACAGTACGGGAAACGGACGCCGCCATCGTCATCGGCGGAGGTCTGGCCGGCTGCGAGGCGGCTTGGCAGCTTGCACAGCGCGGAATTCCGGTTGTGTTGTGTGAAATGAAGCCGACGCGCTACTCACCGGCTCACCATCTGCCAGGCCTGGCAGAGCTGGTCTGCTCCAACTCTCTGCGGGGGGCTGATCTCTCCAATGCCGTTGGCCTGTTGAAAGAAGAACTGCGCCGCTGCGGTACGCTGTTCATGGAGGCGGCCGATGCCACCCGCGTACCGGCAGGCGGCGCCCTGGCGGTCGACCGGGAGCTGTTCTCGGCTTACATCACCGGCAAAATTCTTCATCACCCACTGATCACCCTCAACTACGGCGAAGTAACCTCGTTGCCTGCTGACGGCTTGGTCATCGTCGCTTCCGGACCTCTGACCAGCGATGCATTGGCCGCCTCTCTCTCACGGCTGGTGGGTGACCATCTCTACTTCTACGATGCCATCGCCCCGATCGTCACCGCAGAGTCCCTCGACATGACAAAGATTTTCGCTGCCTCCCGTTATGGTAAGGGCGATGGCGATGACTATCTCAACTGCCCGCTGGACGAGGATGATTATCGCCGCTTCATAGCTGAACTGAGGGCAGGCGAGAAGGTGCCGGCCCGGGACTTCGAGAAGATGGTTCATTTCGAAGGGTGTATGCCGGTCGAAGAGCTGGCCGAGCGGGGCGACGATACCCTGCGTTTCGGGCCGATGAAGCCGGTCGGCCTTGTTGATCCCGCCACGGGCCGCGAACCACATGCCGTCATTCAGCTGCGGGCCGAGAATTGTGAGAAGACCCTCTACAATCTGGTTGGCTTCCAGACCAAGCTGACCTACGGCGAGCAGCGCCGAATCTTCCGCATGATCCCCGGCCTGGAACAGGCCGAATTCGCCCGCCTCGGATCACTGCACCGCAACACGTTCATCAACGCCCCGTCGCTGCTCACGGCAACTCAACAGCTGAAGAGCGACCGGCGCTTTATCTTTGCCGGCCAGATCACTGGGGTCGAGGGGTATGTGGAGTCGGCTGCCAGCGGCTTCCTGGCGGGGCTTGCTGCCGCTGCACTGGCTGGCGGTGGAGAACCGGTCCTGCCACCGCCTGAAACCGCCCTGGGGGCATTGATCCATCACATCACCTCTACCGATGCGAAGCATTTCCAGCCGATGAATGTCAACTATGGACTGTTTCCAGAGCTGGCAGGGAGGGTGAAGAAGAAGGACCGCAAGCTGAAGCTGGCCGAGCGGGCGCTTGAGGCCCTGGAAGAATGGAAGGCGAAGACCTGAATAACACGGAGGAACGGAGTACACGGAGTAAGACACAGCTCCAATGTATCTTGTACGGAAACTGCTTGAAAAAGATGGAGCTTGTCTGGTTTACTAAAGAATATGATTTCGATTTTCTCCATGTCCTCTCGTGTTCTCCGTGTTATTGAAACAGAAAGGTTTTAGAATGTCTGACCACACTAACGATCCCCTGAAGCGGGTCGAAGATCAGCTTAAAAAATGCGTCAAGTGCGGCGCCTGCCGCCAGAACTGCCCGGCTTTTACCGCGTTCCAGCGGGAACCGGCCGTGGCCCGGGGTAAGGTGGCACTGGCCCAGCATATTCTTAAAGATGACATCACGCTGGATGACCAGACCTACCAGGCCATGTCCAAATGCCTGCTCTGCGGCAGTTGTGTCGAGAAATGCCCCAACGATGTGCCGACCGACGAGATCGTCATTGCCGCCCGGGAAGCGCTGGCCCAGAAGCGCGGCCTTACAACCTTCCATGCTGCTGTCGGCCAGGTGATCAAAAGCCGCACCCGCATGAAGATGGGAGCGAAGATGGCTTCGGTCCTCGGTCCGCTTTTTTTCAAAAAAGTGCCGGAAACGTCGGGCCTGCGGCTCCGTTTTCCGCTGCCGTTCGTCGGGAATGAACGCCACATACCCGCCGTTACCAATAAACCGTTCATGGACCGTTATCCCGAAGTCAGTACCGGAGCTCCAGGCAAGCCGCGGATCGTTTTCTTCGTTGGCTGTATGACCAACTTCTGTTATCCGGACGTTGGAGAGGCTGCGATGGCGCTGTTCAAGCATCTCGGCTGCACCGTGATCATTCCCAAGGGGCAGCAGTGCTGTGGCCTGCCGGGGATGTCTGGCGGTGACATAGCCACGGTGCGTGAACTGGCTGTTAAGAACCTGGCTGAAATGGAACGCTACGAGGCTGATTATGTCATGAGTGCCTGCGCCACCTGCGGTGGTGCATTGCACCGCCTCTATCCGCTGGTGATCGGTAAACGCAACTCCGAACTCCGGGCCCGTCTTGACGCTCTGGCGAAGAAAACGGTGGATGCCTCGCAGCTTTTGCACCAGTTGGGCTTAAAGCCAGGGGAGACGGGATCCGGCATGCCGGGCAGGGTCACCTATCACGACCCTTGTCATCTGCGCACCCGTGGTTTAACCAGGCAGCCGCGTGAACTTTTGAAAAGTACCCCAGGGATTGAGCTGGTCGAAATGGAGGGTGCTGATCGCTGTTGTGGCCTGGGAGGTACCTTCAATGTGTACCACTACGGTTCATCGATGAATATCAACGAAGCCAAGAGCAGAGCGATCATCGAAACCGGTGCAGATGCTGTGGCGACCGGCTGCCCGGGCTGTATGATGCAGCTTTCCGATGGCCTTAAACAACATGGTTCAGCAGTCGAAGTTGTGCATACCCTGCAGCTTTTGGCGCGAAACGTAGCGAGGTGAGTTGTCACACAGCGCTCCCGTCGTCACGGTTTTGAGCGCTCTCAACAAACGAGGCCCCTGGTTTTTACCAGGGGCCTCGTTTGTTGAATAAACCCTTGTACCGCGTGCTTCCCAAAACGGGAACTATTTTCACAGTTACCGTTTTGGGAAACTACGCACCGTCAGTCAGCGGCGGTAATCAGTGCCCGCCTCCGCCCAAAAAGGCCAGAATCATAAGGATCAGCAACGAAATCCCGGTGAACAGGGCGATAAACCCGAAGCCCTTGACCAGGAAGTCATACATGACCCCGCTGGTCTTCTTGCAGGCATACTGCTCGGTGATACCAGCCTCTTCATAGCGCTTCCACTGGTCGCCGCGCTCTTCAAGCATTTCCTCCTTGGCGATCTGGCCATTGAAGATGACGAAGTCCATGGGGAACTTCTCGGGTCGTCCATGGGTGTTGAAGAAGTGGACCGAGAAAATGAAGCCGGTTGCCAGAAGTGCCTCATCGGAGTGGACGATGGTGGCCACGTTAAAGGCCCATCCAGGGAGGAACATTCCGAAGAACTCGGGGAACCAGAGCATCAGGCCCGAGCCGCCGATGGCGAACATACCCCAGAAGACCGCGATGAAGTCGAATTTCTCCCAGTAGGTCCAGCGGTCAAAGGTTGGTTTGGGCCCCTTGAAGAAGAACCACTTGACCATGCCGATCACGTCTTTGATATCGCGGAAGTTGAACATCAGCGAATCAGGCCCGAACAGGCGCTGGAGCGGGTTGCCTTTGATGTCTTTGCGCAGGAACAAAAAGTGGAAACTCATCGCCAGGGCGGAGCCGAAGTAGACAAAGGTGATCACGGCGCCAAGACGGTGCAGCAGTCCGGCATTGGCTGATCCGCCGTACAGCTTCATCATGACGATCGCCCAGGGTTGAGTGCTGAACTTGAGCGGCAGGCCGGTCAGGGAGAGCAGCAGGAAGCTGGTGATGACCAGGATATGCAGGAAGATGTGCAGCCGGTTGAAGCGGCGATATTGCTTGTGGGCATCGGGGATTACATGATGATGGGTTCCGGCGGCAAGTTTTGCCGCTTTCTCGCGGTTTTCGACGAAGCCGCGGAACATCCAGAGCAGCGTGTGGACCCAGAATACGGCGAAGGTTGAGAGCAGAAGCCCGGTCATGGCTACAAAAGTGTAGAACAGGATCGGGTATTTATGCCGATCGGTCATCTCACCGTGGGAGTAAAACTTGGTGAAGAGGGCGGTCGCTTTGGGGTGGCACTGGCCGCAGCTTTTGACGAGATTGGCCTGGTTGACACTGGAGGCCGGGTCTTTGTGCGGGAGAACCGAGTGGGCGGTATGGCAGTCGGCGCAGCCGGCGACCTTCTCGGGGAAGCCGAGGCGGTAGTTTTTGCCATGGTAGCTTTCAAGATAGGTTTTGGTGGCGACGTTGAAGACCTTGTTGCGGGCCATCATTTTTTCGTCGCTGTGGCATTTCATGCAGACCTTGGTGTGGAACTCGCGTTCCTGGTGGGAACCTTTCGGGCCGAGCGCCTTGATTTCATGCAGGTTGTGACAATCGTGACAGGCCGCGGAGTCCATGTTCCCGCCGGCGACTGATTTTCCATGGACCGATTTCTGGTAGACCGCTTCTTTATCGTGGCACTGGACACATTTGGCAACAGCGATGCGTTTGTCGTTTTTCCAGTAATTGTGGGTATGGATGTCGGTATGGCAGCTGGCGCAGGTTACCCCCTTGTTGGCATGTACACTGGCGTAATGCTCGGCGTTCTGTTTTTTGTGGCACCGTTCGCACTGGACTTTCTGGACCTTGATCTCCTTCTTCATGTGCTTGACCAGGTCGGTGATGTCAACATGGCAGCTGGTGCAAGCGTTTTTGCCGTGAACCGAGCCGGCAAAGGCACGAACCGAGATTTTGTTGCTGTGGCATCCCAAACAGGTGGCAGGATCGATCGCCATGCCCTGCTCGGCACCGGCCGGCACGGAAAACGCTAGGAACATCAACAGCACAAGGATTACACGACTTCCGAACACACCCATACATATCCTCCAGAGATTCCGATGGATTTAGCCCTGCCAAAACGTAAACACTGTATACATAAAATTCGCGGGACGCAACAGAAAATTTGGACACAGTATACAGATTTGTAGAAATAATTTATATGATTTTCAATATGTTAATGCAGTTATTTTATCGGACTTGAAATACGCCAAGCCATGAGAGAATGTCCGTTGGCAGACATGACAGAAGAGTGCCTTGTTGACTTTGTTCCCCCCATTTGCTAGCGTCATTTACTGTTTGCATACGCCTTTATTTCGCACTGTGGTGCCTGAATCCAGCGGAGTTACCATGCAGAAAAAATTGTTCATCCCCGGTCCCGTTCCTGTTCACCCCGATATCCTGGCCGCCATGGCCACGCCGATGATCGGACATCGCATGAAAGAGTATGCCGAACTGCATGGCCGGGTTACCGCCGGACTGAAGAAGGTGATTGGCACTGCAGGCCCGGTTTTTCTGGCGACCTCAAGCGCCTTCGGGGTCATGGAGGGTGCAATCCGCAACCTGGTCGGCACACGTTGTGCCAATTTTTGCAACGGGGCTTTCTCGGACAAGTGGCATGATGTGACCAGGCGCTGCGGCAAAGAAGCCGATGCGATCCGTTTCGAGTGGGGGACGCCGGTCACGCCGGAAGCGGTCGATGCCGCCCTGTCCACCGGCCGGTATGACAGCATGACCATGATCCACAATGAAACCTCCACCGGGGTCATGTCTCCATTGCCTGAGATCGCCGATGTCATGAAAAAGTATCCCGATGTCATGTTCATTGTCGATACCGTATCTTCAATGAGCGCCCTTGATATACCGGTTGATCAACTGGGCATCGACAGCTGCATCTTCGGGGTGCAGAAGGCCTTTGCCCTGCCGCCGGGCCTGACGGTTTTCACCGCCAGCGAAAAAGCGCTCAAGCGTGCCGCAGGTATGGAGGGCCGGGGCTACTATTTTGACTATGTGGAGTTTGCCGCCAACGACCAAAAGGACAACACGCCCTCTACCCCCTGCATTTCCCAGATCTGCGCCATGGACCGTCAGTTGGAGCGGATGTTTGCCGAGGGCCTGGACGTCCGTTGGGCACGGCATCGCGAGCTTGCCTCCCATGTTAGAGAGTGGGTCAGGGCGCGGGGCTTCGAGCTGTTCCCGGAAGAGAGATACTGCTCGCGCACGTTGACCTGTGTCCGCAACTCGAGGGGGATCGACCTGGCCTGGCTCAAGAAAAAACTGGGCGAGGCGGGATTTGCCTTTGACGATGGCTACGGAAAAATCAAGGGGCAGACGTTCCGGATCGCTCACATGGGGGATATGACCGGGGCGGACCTGGATGGCCTGTTCATGGCAATCACAACGATCATGCCGGAACTGGCCTGACCGTTACCGCTGAAAAGGAGAGTGTGCAATGAAATGCCCGAATTGCGGAGACAGAAAAGAAATCGATCTGGATATGCATTCCGAAGGGTTTACCGCCGAGGAATCGCCGGTCAAGGAGTGTGGGCATTGCGGTCTGGTCTGGCGGGTGAAGATCGAAGCCGGACATCCGGTGATCGATATCATCAAGCCGGCAGTGTCACAATAACATAACGGGTTCCCGTAGCCGGGAACCCGTTATAGGCATTGGCTCCGAACGGGAATTACTCCTTCTCGAAGACGTCTTTGCCGGCACCGCACAACGGACAGGTCCAGTCGTCGGGCAGTGACTCGAAGGGGGTTCCGGCCGGTATGCCCTTGTCCGGGTCTCCAGTGGCCGGGTCGTACACATACTGGCAGATGGTGCAGATCCAACGTTCCATGTACAGGTCTCCTTTTTATGGTGGTGTGATGCTATTCCCAGCTGATGCACTGGACAGGGCAACCGTCGATGGCGGCCTGTATTTCTTTTTCTGAAGCGCCGTGCGGGTCGTAGCACTCTGATTTACCGGAAGCATCAAAACGGAATGCACCCGGGCATGTTGATATGCAGAGACCACAGCTGATGCAGTCCTCCTGGTTAACAATGGGCTGTTTCATGGCAAGCCGCCTCCACCTCATTCCGGTGACCATTGTAGCAGGTTCGGGTCGTAAGTCAACCGGCCCTGATAATACGAACGGGAGTGTCAAATGACATTCGATACCATTGCAGTCGGTCCCCTTGAGGTAAACTGCTTCATCCTGGGATGCCCTGCCACCAGAGAGGCCGTCGTGGTCGATCCGGGTGGGGATGTGGAGCGTATTGCCGCTATTGTCAGGCAACGGGGTCTGACGGTCCGCTTCATCATTAACACCCATGGCCATTTCGACCATGTGGGTGGCAATCGTGCCGCTGTTATGGCGTTCGCGGCGCCGCTGCTGATCCATGAAGATGATGCCGCCATGCTGGCACGGGCCGCGGACGTAGCCCGCAACTACGGGATGCGCGGCGAGAACTCCCCTGATCCGGACGTTTTTCTGGCAGATGCCATGGATATTTCATTCGGCCGCTGCCGCTTAAGGGTGCTTCACACGCCCGGACATACCCGGGGAGGCTGTTGTCTCTATTGTGAGGATGAGAAGCTGGTGATTACCGGCGATACACTCTTTGCCGATTCAATCGGGCGGACCGATCTCCCCGGAGGTTCCCATGAGCAGCTGCTGGAGTCGATCCGCAGCCGCCTGTTCACCCTGCCGGATGACGTGACCGCCTGGCCGGGACACGGCCCGGCCACGACGATCGGCCACGAGAAACGACACAACCCCTATTTTTGAGGACAGTGCCCATGCTGAAGGGAAAAACGGTAATTTTGGGAGTTTCCGGGGGGATCGCCGCCTACAAGGCTGTCGAAATCCTGCGCCTGTTGACCAAGGCCGGTGCCGATGTCCATGTCATTATGACCGCCTCGTCCCGCGAATTTGTTGCACCGCTGACGTTTCAGACCCTTTCTGGCAACCCGGTTCATAGCGAGTTGTTCAACCTGATCGCGGAGCAGGAGATCGGCCATATTTCTCTGGCTGACCGGGCTGACCTGTTTGTCATCGCCCCGGCCACAGCCAATGTGATCGGAAAAATTGCGGGTGGTATCGCCGACGACATGCTGACCACGACGGTCATGGCCACGAAGGCGCCGGTTCTGATTGCTCCGGCCATGAATGCACACATGTATTCCAATCCTATCTATCGAGAGAACGAACACAAGCTTTGCAAGACAGGCTACCATGTTGTCCCGCCGGAAAAGGGGCTGCTGGCTTGCGGCTGGGAGGGTGAGGGTAAACTCGCCGCTCCGGAAAAGGTCGTCGAAGCGGCGATGGAACTGCTCTCCCCCCCTGATCTGGCCGGTTTGACGGTTATGGTGACGGCCGGTCCGACCCGTGAGGAGATCGACCCGGTCCGTTTTATCAGCAACCACTCGTCCGGCAAGATGGGCTACGCGCTGGCGAGAGCGGCCCGACTGCGGGGGGCACGGGTGATTCTGGTCAGCGGTCCGGTATCCCTGCCGGCGCCCCATGATGTGGAAATGGTGCGCGTTACCAGCGCCGCCGAGATGCATACCGCCGTCATGGCCCATGCCGCTGCTTGCGATGTCATTATCAAGGCAGCCGCAGTGGCCGACTACCGGCCTGCGGCTCGTTCCGGCGGCAAACTCAAGAAAAATTCCGACACCCTGACACTGGAACTGGTTAAAAACCAGGACATTCTATCGGATCTGGGCCAGCTGGAAAAACGGCCCTTTCTGGTGGGATTTGCAGCGGAAACATCTGATCTGGAAGAGCATGCCCTGCTCAAGCTGGACAAAAAAAATCTTGATATGATCGTTGCCAATGACATAAGCCAGCCGGATGCCGGTTTCGATGTGGATACCAACCGCGCATTGCTGCTGTTTCGCGACGGGAGCAGGATCGAAAGCCGGCTTTTGAGCAAGCAGGAACTTGCCGGACTGATTCTTGACCAATTGGCCGGGCGCCTCGGGCCACCAGCCCCCTGAACGGCATTACCCGCTGTACAGATCCCGAAGCAGCTCCGGCCGCTGCAGCGCCTGGAGCAGTGTCCCCTTGATCCCCTCAACCTGTGCCAGCCCTTCATCTTTCGTCATTCTCCCGCTGCGGTACAGCAGCCGGAGATTTTTCCTCAGCGCCTCGGCCGTTGCCAGGGCCCGTTCCCCGGTCGGATCAGACCTCCATGGTGCCGATTGCTGATGATTCTGGATCAGATCCAGCACCGCCTGGGAGGCCAGCTGAAGATACTCGGCCCGGTCGGATTCAGCCAGGGTGTAACGCGAATTTTCCGAGAGGGTCTGCATGACCTTTTGCCATTTCTCAAGCCGGGACAGCAGCATGATCGAGTTAAAGATGCGTTTATTGGTCCCGAACGAGAAAATGGTTCGGGAAAGAACGCTGCGCAGGAGCATGTCGTTCCGGTTCTGGTCAGCCCGGCAGACCTCGCGGGCCCGCTCCCAGACTTCCTGATCGGCAAAGGTCTCGAAGCGCATCTCCCAGTAGGCATGCTTCATGGTCACCGTTGGAAATGAACGGACAATCTTGTAAGGGACGTAGTAGTTGTGGGCGATCACATCGGCAGCAAGGTGGGAAAGGTAGCCCCAGGCACAGGCCCGCTCGCCATCGCTTTCGGCCCGCTGCAGCACCGTACTGCCGATGCGCCAGCGATGGCAGTTGAGCAGGTAGTGGGTATACTTTTTCCCGACGATTATGTCGGCGGCAATGCAGCCGTAGAGATAGTCGCGGGGGTGAGCAGCCAGCAGTGCGGCGGTTTGCGAGGGGAGTAATTCGAGCGCTGACAGGACACCAAGTCCAAGCTGCAGATGAATCCCTCCCCCCCAGGCTTGGGCGGTATCAGGGGACAGGAGAATGCAGGCGATGCTGCAGATGACGGTGGTGATGACCATGGCTCTTTCGCTTTGACAGGGCGGGCTGATTCGATATACAACAATCCTACCCCATAACCGGAAACGATTCAACGTACACCATGAAATTATATCCTCCTTTCAAAAATGTTGCCGTAGCATCCCTGGAGCATTATCTGCATGAGTTGCAGGAGAGCGGGGTTGATGGCCTTGTGCCCGAGGCGGTTAATTCTCCTGAACCTGTCAGGACCGGGGCCAGGCCATCACCGTCCGGATCAATCGCGGACCCTGCTGGTGCCGGACAGCACGAGCCATTGGAAAAAATCCGGAGGCATCTTGGTGACTGCCAGCGCTGCGGATTGTCTGCATCAAGAAAAACAATTGTTTTTGGAGTCGGGAATCCCCGGGCCCGGCTGCTGTTCGTCGGTGAGGGGCCT
Organism: Geobacter sp. UBA1603; assembly: GCA_002322035.1. Lineage (GTDB taxonomy): Bacteria > Desulfobacterota > Desulfuromonadia > Geobacterales > Pseudopelobacteraceae > UBA1603. The sequence goes on along the minus strand of DCNF01000041.1, from coordinate 48,457 downwards.
GGAGCGGATGAGGATTCACAGGGTGAACCGTTTGTTGGTGCCGCCGGAAAGGTCCTTAACCGGATCATCAGCGCCATGGGTCTTGCACGGGGGGAGGTCTACATCTGCAATGTGGTCAAATGCCGTCCACCGGGCAACCGTGATCCGGAGCCGGATGAAATTGCTGCCTGCTCACCGTTCCTGCTGCGCCAGATACGGTCGGTTGCTCCCGAGGTGATCGTTACCCTCGGGAAACCGGCCAGTCATACTCTGCTCGGGACCAAAGAAGCGATTACAAAGCTGCGGGGGAAGTTTCGCGATTTCAACGGAATTCCGCTTATGCCGACCTACCACCCGTCCTACCTCCTGCGGCGCCAGAAAGAGGGAAGCACCGAGGCTTTCTGGGAAGTCTGGGACGACATGGTACAGGTTCTGCAAATCCTCAAGCTGCCGGTACCGGATAAATCGCGCCGGTCATAGCTCCTGCGGGAGTCAGGGATACCAGCGGCGCACGACAAACTCCCGCCCTGCCGGTCGGCCCTGCCGGGGCCATGAATCAGCCGGTTTCCTCCCGGCCATGATCTGGGACAGTCGAGCCGCGAGACGGGTGGTGATCACTCCGCCGTTCTTTTTTCTCCCGCATTCCAGACGGCTTTCAATGGCAGTTTCCGGGTCCAGTACAATTACCACATGGCCGTTCCAGACGATCAGGTCGAGCGGCTTGAGCAGGACGATGATCTGGTGGACGGTTTTCCCGGCGATCGGGACCCCTGTCCCGAAATGGACCAATTCGGATGTATTGCGTGGTGTCCAGCCATCCGTCGCCTGGTATAGGAGCCCCGAACAGTCAAGTCCTGCCAGAGACGGTGTACGGGACGAATCGGGCCCTGCTTCATGCTGGGGAACCAGCCCCTCCAACCCATCCGCACGGTTGCTGCCCCAAAAATAGGGAAGACCCCTCTGTGATTTCAGCCGTCTGATTATCTCGCTTTTCTCTGGCAGGCGCCTGGTCCGCTCCGGCGGCGCTTCTTGCAGTTCATCGACCTGGCGGGCATCGATAAAAAGCTCTCTGCCGGGCGGCGCTGAGTATTCAGCGGTCGTGACGCGGTAGACCAGAATGCCGGACCGGGTCTGGCGGGAGAGTATTCTGAACGCTGTACCGGCCAGCGCGATGAATTCAAGCTCGCGTACCTGGCCGCAACGGTCTGGGCCCGGCCTTCCGCTGCCGCCAATTGAGGCGACATCAGGAACATTAAACACCGGCACCGGTCCACGGGCTACCGCAAAACCGGCATCGGCGATACCCGGGGCCAGCTGGCAGACGATGAGCATGATTACGCTGCCGAAGATTTTACATGGTGACGGAGCTTGATGGATGCCCGCAAAAAATGCGGGAACGTTGATCGGGGTCATACTGAGATCTCCCGGCTCGCAGAACCGCTGTCAAGGGGTGCCGGAGCCAACGGGCAGCGGATAGGAACTGGCCCCGGAACATTGCCTTGCAAGCGGCCTGCCATGTGCTAGGATTCATGCGGTTGCGCATCTGCAGTGCTTCATGGTACAACGCATGCTAGCTGTAACCCACATGAGTCACAAGGAAAACATCACTATGTCGGCGGCATTCGGGACGCGACTGATTTCTGATCCCCTTGAAATAAGCGACGAAGAACTGGCGGAAGTCTCAACAATACTTAACATTCGCCGCGGTTTCAGCATCGCAATGTACAAGGATGCCTGCATGAAGCGGCGGATAACTATCCGCATGCGATCGACAGGCTGCCGTGATGTCGCATCCTATTGTGCCCTGTTACGCCAGAACGATCATGAACTTGACTTGCTTCAGAAGGCGGTAACTATCCATGTCAGTCAGTTTTTCAGAAATCCTTCGGTGTTTGAAAAGCTGCGCAGCGAGGTCCTTCCAGGCTTTTTCGCCGGGTGTCCGGACGGCCGGGATGTCCGATTCTGGTGCCTGGGGTGCGCCGGTGGTGAAGAGCCTTTCAGCCTTGCAATGCTGCTGCTGGAGCACTATGCTGCTGAACTTGGCCGTCTGCAGATTTCGATCCGGGGGACCGATATCGACCGGGATACGCTTGATGCCGCCCGCCGCGGCGATTACGCCGAAGACCGCCTGAAAGATCTGCCGGAGCAGTACCGCCGACGCTATTTTGAACATCAGAACGGTCGGAGCAGGGTAATCCCCGCGGTTCGAGACATGGTGACGTTTCAGCAGGGTGACATTACCCATGATGATTGTTATCTGGAAAGCTCACTGGTTTTCTGCCGTAATACCCTGATATATTTCTCCCGTCCTGACCAGGAAAAAATTCTGGGTGGGATAGCTGCCGTTCTACAGCCCGGTGGTATACTGGTGCTGGGAAAATCGGAGACTCTGGTCGGCGAGACCCGCCGCCAGTTTTCGGCAATCTGTACCATCGAACGGATTTATCGCAGGCTGTAGTGAGCTTATGTCAGAAAGCGGTTGAGGGAGGAATGTCAATGCGTATTCCTATCGGATACAAATTCATTATCGGTTTTGTTGTTGTGGTTGCTGCGGTCGCCTTCAGCCCTGGGTTGGTGGCCCGCCTTGGCTATTCAGCGGAAATGTCAGGTGTTCTGGCCTACGCTGTGGCCCTCACGGTCGGGCTGATCCTCGGTTGGCTCTTCTCCAAAGGGTTCACGGTTAACATCGGCCGGTTGACCGAATCTGCCGATGCGATCAGCCGCGGCGACCTGACCCGTGATGTGGTGATACGAACATCGCGAATTCCTGATGAAACCCATGAGCTTGCCACGCTGATCAACTCCATGCTCCAGAATCTGCGTGACCTGGTCGCCCACATCAAGCATACCTCCGGCAAGCTTTCCACTTCAGCCCGCGAGATCAATTCAACCGCCCTCGAGATCAATGCCTCCACCGAAGAGGTCGCCCAGGCGATTGAGCAGATTTCCCGCGGTGCCGAAAGCCAGGCCGAGATGGTCGATAAAACCTCCAAAACAATTCGTGAGATGGCGATTTCTATCGAGCTGGTGGCGGCTCGTGCCCGGGAGACGGCCAAGGCAGCTCGCGATACCAGCCTGACCGCCCAGCATGGCGGGAGCCTTGCCAGCGATTCTCTGGAGCGGATGAAAGATTTTTTTGAAAATCAGGAGATGATCGGGCGCCAGTTTGATGTCTTTAACTCAAAACTTCAGAAAGTGGGTAAAATTGCCGATTTTATCGGTGATGTTGCCCGCCAGACCAATCTTCTGGCTTTGAATGCCTCTATTGAAGCTGCCCGGGCTGGTGATGCCGGAAAAGGATTTGCGGTTGTGGCGGAAGAGGTCCGCAAGCTGGCCGACGGATCGGCCCAGTCGGCGGCGGATATCACTGACATGATTGCCAGTCTGCGTGAAGAAAGTCACCAGGTTCATGAAATCATTCTTGAAAGCTCCCGATCGATCAAGGAGGGAAAGCGAAATATTGATGTTACCGCCAGCGCATTTCAGGAAATTCTGAAAACGGTCGTGGAGACCGAGCGCCGGGCTACCAGTATTGCCGACCTTTCACAGATGCAGTTGGATGGATCCGGCAGAATGGTTAAGGCGGTAGATGAAATTGCCAAGGTCGCCGATGACAATGCGGCGGCTACGGAGCAGGTCTCGGCGGCGACAGAAGAACAGCTGGCGGCCATGCAGGATATGGCACTGGCAACCAGGGAACTGGCCCAGCTTGCCGAAGAGCTGATGCAGGTGGTGGAGCGTTTTCGGGTTGAACAGGTCGAGGCGCCTCGGCCATGACCAGCAGCGGTTCCCGTTACCTGCTCTTTTTGCTTCAAGGACGTCGGTATGCGCTTGATCTTTCCCAGGTTTCTGAAGTCTGCGAGCCCCCCCAGCTCTGGCCGATTCCTTCAGCTCCTGCATGCTATGCCGGTGCCATGAATTTCCACGGGACAATTGTTGCGGTACTTGATCTGGCCGCATTCATCGGTCATAACGGCTACGATGATCTTGAAAAAAACATTGTGCTCGCTCCGGAAATAGCAGCCCTCTCATTTCTGGTCGAGCGCGTTATTAGAATTGTTCCGGCGGATCAGGTGACGGTGCTGAGTGAGAATGACGATCTGTTTTCAGCAGGGGTCTTGGCATTGCCGGAGGGCGAGGCTGTTTTGCTGGATGCGGCGGCGGTCGCCGCCAGGGCGGCCGAGACGATAAACGGGTAGAAATACGTTGGGAGGATTGTTTCAGGCTGTCAGTGCTCTCACCGGCGCCGCCGGTTCGCGAAGGGCACTTCAGGCGATTGCGACCACCCGATCCCCGGGTCGGATAGAGCCGCCAGAGAGCACCCTGGTGAAAATCCCTTCCCTGGGCATGACGCAGTCCCCGGCCTGGTAGTAGATAGAACAGCGGGCATGGCACTCCTTGCCGATCTGGGTGACTTCAAGGAGGGCCTCCCCGACCTGAAGCCGCGCCCCGACCGGAAGTGATACCAGGTCAATCCCGCTGGTGGTTATATTTTCGGCAAAGTCCCCGGCAGAAACGTCCAGCCCCATAGCTCTCATTTTGTCGATGCTCTCCTGGGCCAGCAGGCTCACCTGGCGGTGCCACTCTCCAGCATGGGCATCGCCGACAATTCCGTGCTCCGGCTGCAGATCAGCCGATTCCACTGGTTTTTTGCGTTCTCCTTTTTTCTCGCTGATACAAACCGCCACTATCTGGGCCATGCTCTATCCTCCCACGTGTGACATGGTAAAGTTCTGATGCTCGTACCCTTCTCTGGTTATGCTGTGCCGTTCCGGTTTGGCAGAAATAATCTGCTGCAAAACGCGGGTCAGACCTCTATGGTCAGGGGGACGCAGCCAGGGCAGCAGATCCGTTTTTTCATTGCTGAACAGGCAACCCTTGGCTTGGCCGGTTGATGTGACCCGAATACGGTTGCACTCGCTGCAGAAATGCCCCGAAACCGCCGTGATTATGCCGATGGAGCCTGCCGCTCCGGAAATTCTGAAATCACGCGACGGGCCTGCATAGGGCCCCTTGTCGATCGATTCCAGAACATAACGGCTGGAAAGCCGCTCCAAAATTTCGCTTCCGGAAATGCAGAAGCGTTGCCACCCATCTTCTTTCACAGCCGGCATATATTCGATGAAACGGACAGAATTGCCCCGTCGACGGGTCAGTTCAGCAAAATCGAACAATTCCGCATCATTGATCCCGGCCATGATGACACAGTTGATCTTAGGAGGCGGAAATCCGGCCCGTTCGGCTGCATCCAGGCCCGCCAGAACACTCTTCAGGTCGCCGCCGCGTGTGATGTAAGCAAACGTGCGGGCGTTGAGGGAGTCGAGACTCACGTTGAGGCGCTGGACTCCTGACCGAAAAAGGTCCGGGGCCAGTTTCTCCAGTAGCAGGCCATTGGTGGTCAGCGCCAGGTGCCGCAGACCGGAAATCCCGGCTAGCTTTTCCAGAAAAAAAACGATGCCATGGCGTACCAGCGGTTCGCCGCCGGTAATGCGGATTTTTTCGATCCCGATTCCGACGGCTGCTTCGGCGATAAGCAGCAACTCTTCGTAGCTTAATATCGCGCCATGTCCCTTGTCGGTCACACCTTCGGGGGGCATGCAGTAGAAACAGCGCATATTGCAGCGGTCGGTCACCGACAGGCGCAGGTAGTTGATGGTTCTTCCCCGGGAGTCAGTCAGTTGCACGGATGACCCGCCATTCCACAAAGTCGGCCACCTGGGCCGGATTGTTCAGGTCAAGCAGAGGTACGTCCAGATCAAGTGGTACGTCCGATGCCACTGCCAGCAGGGTTGGGTCATGCTCATCGCCGCGACAAAGCAGCGTCGGGCTGCGCTCGGCCCGGTGCACTTCGATCTTTGGCAGACCGCTCTTTTTGAACCCCTCGGTCAGGATCACATCCACATCGCTGAAATAGGAGGAGACCAACTCTTCGATGGGCGGCGATTCGCAGTGATTCTTGACCACGGCCAGCTTTTCCGGTGATGAAATCAGCATGGTGTCAGCACCGGCCGCAGTCAGGCGGTAGGAGTCCTTGCCCGGATGGTCAATATCAAAGCGATGGGCGTCGTGCTTGATGACGCCGATGCGGTAACCGCGCCGCTTCAGCTCAATGATTACCTTCTCAAGCAACGTGGTTTTGCCGGTACCTGACTTGGCAACAAACGATACCGCTTTCATAGCTCCCCCTGCTGAAATATATGATGGATTGAATGTATCGCAAACCACCGCGCGGCGCAAAGAAAAAGGGTGATGTAAAATTCGCGGCCCTTTATTCCGCCAGAGGAGTCTGCTATTATCCCGATCATGGCGACTGCGTTATTCTTACACAAGGAAGGTGATTTCCGTGGCCCGATGTTCAAACTGCAACGGCCCCCTGCCTGCCGGCTCGCTGATATGCGACTACTGCGGCGACCGCAATGATATCGACCTCAAGGGGATACACTATTATACTACCCATGAAAGCGACGTGCTGCGGACGTGCCCCCGCTGCGGAATCCCCCTTAAAACGCTTGACCTGCGTGTGAACGGCCGGTTCCTGATCGACCGCTGCGATCAGTGCATGGGGCTGTTTTTTGATCCGGGTGAACTTGAAGCTCTGCTGGAAACATCGGTGACCAACATCTACCAGATCGACCGATCCGGACTGGACAGTATCAACATACAGCGCCAACCCGACAGCTACCCGGTCGGCTACATCAAATGCCCGGTCTGCGCGCGAATCATGAACCGGGTCAATTTCGGCGCCCGGAGCGGAGTGATCGTCGATCGCTGCAAAGACCACGGGCTCTGGCTCGACGGCGGAGAATTGCGGCATTTGATGGAGTGGATGAAACTGGGCGGTAAACTCCTTGACCAGCAGCGCCGCGACGAGGCGCTGGCCGAAGAGCTGAAACGGGAGGCAGAAGCGCGGCAGAAACGGGCCGGGAATTATGAGCAGACCCCTTTTGAAGCCTATGGAGAACCGCTCCGCAACTCTGATCCTGACCTGTTCACTATCATCTACAAAGCGTTTCGATTGTTTGTCAGCTGAAACACCCCTGTAAATCCGCCCCCAATTTCTGAAACAGGCTTCTTTTGACCTGTGTCATGTATCTTCTCGCCCGAATACGGCACAATCACAACCATGGAAACATTCACCAGGCTCATGAAGAAGGACATCCGGCTGATCGGAAAATTTGTCGAGGTCTACTGCCAAGGCAGGCATGGGGCAATGACCCGAACAGAAATTGAGCTGCCATGCGGCCTGGGGAAGCACAGGCTTTGTGCCGAATGTGCCGAGTTCATGGCCTACGCTGTCGCCCGGCGGGTCAAATGCCCGCTTGAACATGAGAAACCGACCTGCAAGCGCTGCAGGATTCACTGCTATGCGCCCAGGCAGCGGGAACTGGTGCGCGAGATCATGGCATATTCAGGGAGAAGGATGATTATGCGCGGGCGGTTGGATTATCTGTGGCACTACCTGTTTTGAAACCACTGCTAAAACACACAAAAGGAGATATTACCATGCTGAGAAAAATTGTGAAGATCAACCCGGACAAATGCAATGGTTGTGGCGACTGCGTTCCTTCCTGCGCCGAGGGGGCTATCAGGCTTGTCAACGGCAAAGCGGTGCTGGCCGCCGATAACCTCTGCGACGGCCTGGGAGCCTGCCTGGGCGAATGCCCGATGGGCGCAATAACCATCGAGGAGCGTGAAGCGGACGAATTTGATGAAGGTGCCGTGGAACAACACCTGGCAGCCCAGGGCAAGCCCGCCTCGGCTCACCATCATGCTGCTGCGCCAGCGACGGCCCATCATCACGGTGGGGGGTGCCCCGGTTCCCGTGCCATGAGCCTTGCCAGGCCACAGGCTGACAGTCATTCAGCCGCCGCCTTCAGCCGGCAGAGCCAGCTTGGTCAATGGCCTGTGCAATTGACACTGGTGTCCCCCACGGCACCGTACTTCCAGGGGGCAGACCTGCTGGTCACCGCCGACTGTGTCCCCTTTGCCTACGCCGGCTACCATGAGGACTTCCTCAAGGGTAAAGCGGTGGTAGTCGGCTGTCCCAAACTGGACGACAATAATTTCTACATGAACAAACTGACCGAACTGCTGGCAAAGTCAGATGTGAAAAGCGTGACGGTGCTGAAGATGGAAGTCCCCTGTTGCGGCGGAATCGCCATGGCTGCCCAGCAGGCGGTCACCAATTGCGGCAAGCAGATCCCGCTCAAGGTTATTACGATCGGAATCCAGGGGGATGTCAAAGGCTGAAAGGCTGGAAAGGGCCGTTACATCAGCCGATCTTCTTTCTGAATTTTCTGACGGCCACGGTCATGACGAGCGTTCCGAAAACGGCCAGAAAAAGGGCCTGGGGCCAGAGCACCGAAAGCCCCACGTCCTTGAGGTAAATTCCCCGCAGAATAGTAACAAAATACCGGGCGGTGACAATGCGGGTCACCGTCTGGATCGGGAGCGGCATGTTTTCGATCGGAAAGATAAAACCGGACAGCAGAAATGCCGGGAGGACGGTAGTGATAATTGCCAGTTGACTAGCCAGAAGCTGGTTTTTGGCAATGATGCTGATCAGCATCCCCAGGGCAAGGGCGCAGAAGAGAAAAAGTATCGCCAGGGGTGCCAGAAGCCAGAGGCTTCCGCGCAGCGGCACGGAAAAAACCAGCTCTCCAATGATGATACAAAGCAGCAGATCGAGGATACCGACCGCCAGGTAGGGGGCCAGTTTGCCGAAGATCAGCTCCGGGGCGGTGACCGGGGTGGCCATCAACTGCTCCATGGTCCCGGTCTCCCACTCGCGGGCCATGGAGAGCGACGTCAGGATTGCCGCCATGATCATCATTACCACGGCAATCAGGCCCGGAAAAATAAAGTTGCGTGAGACCATATCCGTATTGAACCAGACGCGTGGCACCAACTCCAACTGCGGAATGCGCGGCACCAGTCCGTTCCGGTGAAGCTGTTTCAGCAGAATTTCACGGGAAAATGCCGCACTGACCGCTTCCGCATAGCCGGCGGCAATGGTCGCCGTGGTCGGATCGCTGCCGTCCAGGATCATCTGCACCGGCACCGGCTTCTTCTGGGAAAGCTGCCGGTCGAATCCTGGCGGGATCACCAGAGCCAGAAGGATTTCACGGCGATCAATGGCCCGTTCGATCGACTGGTAAGTGCCAGCCTGCTGAACAACGCTGAAATAGCGCGATCCGCTGAAGCGACTTATGTAGTCGCGGCTCTGGTGCGAAGCGGACTGGTCCCAGACCGCCAGTGGAACCCTGTCGACGTCAAGTGTCAGGGCATATCCGAACAGAAAGAGCAGGATCAGCGGTATGCCTATCCCCAGCATCAGGCTGCGCGGATCGCGCAGCACATGCAGGCTCTCCTTGCGGGCAACAGCGATCAGTCGGTGCAGCTTCATCGGAACGACCCTCTGCTTGGGTTCTGTCATTATGCCCAGCCAGTATACGACTGTCGTCAGTGGCTGTCTACCGTCGGGGCAGCAGCCGTCGAGCTTCCTTGCCGGCCGCTTTTCCGTCAGGCGTTCACAAGGATTGTCAAGGGCGGGATTATCAAGTTGATTTCAATGGATTCATGCCCTACAATGCCGCAGTTTTTACAAGGAGAAACCTGTGGCCGACCTGCTGCTGATTACTGACATTTCCCGCTTGATGCAGGTTTTCTGCCGACTGGAGGAAACCGGTCGGATCCGTCTGCGGGTTGCCAGCAGTCTTGAGGCCGGCGGCGAAGAGCTGGTTCGTGAGAAGCCGGCGGCGGTCTTTGTCCAGACCCATCTTTCCGGTTTTTCGGCCGACATTCTTCTGATGCACCTGAAAAAGCAGCTGGGGCGCAAACGCACCCGTTTTTTTCTGCTGGCTGCCGGGGCAGAGGCCGGAGAGGCCGGGAAGCTCTATCAGGGCGTACTTGATACCACCCGGGACGATGACAATCTGTTGGCTGAACTGCAGCGGCTGGTGGACGACATGGTATCCCCAAAACGGCCGCGGGTCTCAACGTCTCCAACGGTGCCGGACCAGGACTCGTCTGCGCTGCGGGAACACGTCTCTCCCCCGTTTTCAGCATCGTCCCCCGCTGCCCAGGAAACACCACCCTCCGGCAGTCTGCCCCCCTCGCCCGATCCGATGCAAAAGCCTGATCTCCCTGCTGTTGCGCCAACGCCTTCTGAGCCGTCTCTGGAGGAACAGGGCCTAACCTATGCTCCCCGTGCCCGCCTTAAGGTCTACTCGGAATTCAGCGGTTCTTTTCAGGAAGCGGTCAGCACCATCAATGCTGCTGACAGTCCACCGGATCAGCTGGCACCGAACGACCAGGCGGTCTGGAACCACGACGCTGCCGTTGAAATCGTCGAGCCGGCGGAGCCCCGTTCCAAGATTGGCATGTT
>DCNF01000041.1:32566-38070 GCA_002322035.1 Geobacter sp. UBA1603 | reverse complement strand
AAGATCGGCATGTTCCTGCTCTGGTTTGCACCGGTCCTTGTTGCCGCGGTCGTGGTTACCCTGCTTCAGCATCGAGGTTCTGATCAGAAAAAAAACGTTTCTCCTGCGAAACCGGCGGTACAGGTACCATCTCCGGGCCCTGCTCCGGTAAATCCGCAGCCCGTATCCACACAGCCCACCGCCCCCCCTGTCCCGGTCACCGCAGCGGGCCCCGCAGACACCCGTATGAGTGACAAGGCTGTTATCAGCGCAATTGCCGAGAACCGTAAGCCTGCGCAGAGCTCCGGCACGGTCGGTCCGGCCCGTCCGACCGCATTGCCGGAATTCATACCCCGTTACGGGTTTGACAAGCAGTACGGCGCTGCTAATCCGGGATGGGAACGTTACAAGGGGCAGGTGACCGAATTCAAGGTGCTGCGCGAGTCTGGCGCAATCAGGGCGATTCAGGTGATTGACCGGGGCGGGCACGGGGTTCCGGAGTCATTTATGAAGGGTGTTCTTAAACAGGTGGCTAAAAACCCTGCGTTTGTCAAGAATTCGAGTGAAAAACAGGACGGATACGAAATCCAGCGGGGTGCCGTGAGTGATGGCATCAAGCTGGTGGTCTATCGGGATGAACAGGGTGGTACGCTGCGGGCCTTTGTCATGACATGGCAATGAACAATCAATAGGCACCGCTGTCTTTGACGATGATCATAGCTAAACCTCAATCTCTCCCGGTATGTCGAATGTCGCTGCAAATGCGATAGCGAGATACGGGCTTTTCCGGAACGTGCAGATATGAAAGAGCTTACCCTCGGTTTTTCCCCCTGCCCCAACGATACCTTCATGTTCTATCCCCTGGTCCACGGCCTGGTCGACACGGCAGGGCTCTCATACCATGAGCGCCTGGAAGACGTTGAGACGCTCAATCGGCTGGCACTGGCAAGGACCCTGGATGTCAGCAAGGTTTCCTACGCCGCCTTGGGGCATATCCGTGACGAGTATGCACTGCTGCGGGCCGGCAGCGCTCTGGGGCGTGGCTGTGGGCCGCTGCTGGTGGCCCGGGATGAACGTGTGCGAGAACATCTGCGCGGGAAAACCATCGCCATTCCGGGGTGCTACACAACCGCATTCATGCTGCTGCGACTGTTTGACCGCTCGCTCGAGAACTTTCTGGTGATGCCGTTTCATGAAGTCATGGATGCGGTCATGACCGGTCAGGCCGACGCCGGGCTGATTATCCACGAGTCACGATTCACCTATCAGGGGTTTGGTCTGCACAGGCTGGTTGATCTGGGAGAGTGGTGGGAGGGAGAGACCGGACTGCCGATTCCGCTGGGGGGGATCGTCGCCCGTCGTTCCCTGGGGGGTGAGACCATCGCTGCCGTTGAACGGGCCCTGCGGGCCGGGGTGGAGTACGCCCGCTCCAATCCTGCCGCAGCTGCGGCATATATCCGCGAACATGCCCAGGAGATGAGTGAGGAGGTCTGTGCTGCCCACATCGGGTTGTATGTCAATGATTTTTCTACTGATCTCGGTGAAGAGGGGGAGAGGGCAATCGCTGAACTCCTGCGACGGGCAGAACAAGCCGGTATTATTAAAAAATCTATGCAGCCATTATACATTTAGAAAGGTACCATTATGGAGTGGTTTAGCGATCCGCAGGCCTGGTTGGCACTGGTAACACTGACCGCCCTGGAGATCGTCCTCGGCATCGACAATATAATCTTCATCAGCATCCTGACCGGGAAATTACCGGTGCAGCAGCGCCCGAAAGCCCAGAAGATCGGCCTTGCCCTGGCCATGCTGACCCGTCTGCTGCTGCTGTTCTCGCTGACCTGGATCATGCGGCTGACAGCCCCCTTCTTTTCCATTCTCGGCCACGGCGTATCGGGGCGGGACATCATCCTGATCGTCGGCGGCCTGTTCCTTCTGGCCAAGAGCACCATGGAGATCCACGACAAGTTGGAAGGGGAGGAACACCACTCTTCAGAGGGCGCCGCCGGTGCCACGTTCAACAGCGTCGTGATTCAGATCATGTTCCTGGATATTGTTTTTTCCCTCGACTCAGTCATTACGGCGGTCGGCATGGCCAGCCAGTTGGCGATCATGGTCGCGGCGGTCGTCCTGTCGGTCGGGGTGATGCTGTTCTTTGCCGGCACGGTCAGCGCCTTTGTTGACCGTCACCCGACCATCAAAGTGCTGGCACTGTCGTTCCTGATGCTGATCGGCGTGTCGCTGGTGGCCGATGGCCTGTCATTCCACATTCCCAAAGGGTATATCTATTTCGCCATGGCCTTCTCGGTCTTTGTCGAGATGATCAACCTCAAGGTACGCAGAAGTGTCGCACCACCGGTTAAACTGCGTCAGCAGTTGGTGGGCGATATCAACGAACTGGACTAAAGGAGGAACAGCAGGTATGTCGAACAAGGAAACGAAAGAGGACAAGGAACGCTGGTTGAGCTGGCTGGCCCTGTCCACAGCGGTGATGGCGGTACTGGCGGCCTTGACCACGCTCTACATGGGCAAGTACTCCTCACGGGCGATCATGGCCCAGGGACAGGAGAGCGACCAGTGGGCCTATTACCAGGCCAAGAGCATCAAGCAGCACACGTTTGAGATCAGTAAGAAAGCTCTTGAACTGCAGTACCGCTCCCAGAAGGGGCTTCCGGCCGACGTGTCCGCAGACTATGAAAAAACGCTCGGTAAGTACGGCGATGATATTAAACGCTACGATGGTGAGAAAAAGGAGATCAAGGACAAGGCCGAGGGGATTGCCAAGACAAAACTCAAAGCCCAGGAAATGGGGGGTAATTTCGGCTATGCCCTGATCTTTCTGCAGATCTCGATCATGCTTTCATCGCTTTCATCGCTGACCAAGAGGAAGTATCTCTGGTACATCGCCCTGGCGGCAAACGCCGGATGGATTTTCTTCTTCCTGAATGCCTGGCTGTTGTTTTACTGAACCGGAATGATCCGTCCCAGCAGGTCGAGCAGGGGGGATGGAATCAGCCCCAGCAGAAAGATTGAGCCTGCGGCCAGAAGCAGGAGCAGCGTCTCCGGCACTGACATGATTTCCACCGCAAGGCCGGTGGGCTGGTCTCCCGGCGTTTTCATGTACAGCGTGACAATCACCCGCAGATAGGCATAGGCCGCCAGAGCTGCCGCTGCGATGCCGGTCAGCGCCAGGGCGAGTTCACCGGCCCGGAGCGCTGCGCTTAACACGGCAAATTTGGCCATGAAGCCGGCCGTCGGGGGGATCCCGGCCAGGGATAGCATGGCTGTAGACAGTGCCAGACCGGCCAGCGGTGAACGATACCCCAGCCCGCGCCAGCCGTCGAGCTGATCGGCCTCTTCCTGTCCCGAAACCGCAGCGACAGCTCCAAATGAGGCTAGACCGGCACAACAATAGGCCATCAGATAGAACACAGCCGAGCGGGGACTGGCAGCGGCAAACGCAAGTGCCACATATCCCATCTGGCCGACCGAAGACCAGGCCAGGAGCCGTTTCAGGCTGTTCTGTGCCATTGCAGCCAGGTTTCCTGCCAGCATTGTCAGAATTGCCAGCCACCGGAGCAGGTCGCCTATCCCGCGCCACGATTCAAACAGCGGAATGAGCAGCACCAGTGCCGCAACGGCAGTTCCCTTGGAGGCGGTTGATAAGAGCGCCGTTACCGGCGCCGGGGCCCCCTGGTAGACATCGGCAGTCCAGAGGTGCAGCGGCACCAGAGAAAGTTTGAAAGCCACCCCAAGCAGCATCAGGCTGATGGCCGTCATCCGGAGCGGTGAGATGGTCCCCGGCCGGGTGCCGGCCAGTGCTGCAAGGTCAAGCGTCCCGGAATCACAATAGATCAGCCCGATGCCCAGCCCCAGAATCGCTGCTGCCAGCGTACCGTTCAGCAGATACTTGAGACCCGCCTCGCCGCCGTGCTCTGAGCCAGGTTCACTGGCAACCAGTATGTAAAATGCAAAGGTCCCGGCCTCCAGGCCCAGAAACAGCATCAGCAGGGTCGTGGCCGACACGGTTGCGACCATGCCGGTCAGGGCGAACAGCATGACGGCAGGGATTTCCTCGCCCGGGACTCCGCGACGGCGGTTATAGCTGGAACAGGTCAGCAGAAGCATCGTCCCGGTCCCGCAGAATACCAGGGTCATCAGGCGTGAAAAACCAGTAAAGCAAAGCCCGGAAACGGCACTGTCAACCGGCAGCAACAGCGTCAAGGCACCAGCAGCCAGGGCCGCGGCCGCCGCTGTCTGATAGTGGTACCATCCCGGACGGATGGCACCTGCCAGCAGCACCAGCACACTTCCGGCCGACAGGATCAGCAGCGGCAGAAGCGCCGTCAGCTGGAGGCCGGTCATGGCGCACCTCCGGTTAAGAGCTGCACCGGGGTATGGATCAGGTCCAGAAATGGTGCCGGGTGAATCCCCATCCAGATATCCAGCACCAGCAGGCTGCCCAACAGAAACATTTCACGGCGGTCGAGGTCGTGAATTGCCAGCGGCTGACGCCTTTCCTGGAAGAGAAGTTCCTGAACCAGCCTGACCATGTAGACCAGGGTCAGGACGATACCGAAAAACGCCAGAATGGCAGCCAGCGGTGAGGTTTTGATCGTGCCGGCCAGCACCAGGAACTCCCCGACAAAATTGTTCAGGCCGGGCAGGCCGACCGAGGCCATTGAAAAAGCCAGAAAAAAGAAGGACCATTTGGGGATCTCGCCCCACAGGCCGCCAAAGCCCTCGATGCGGCGGGAGTTGGTCCGTTCATCAAGCATCCCGACCAGGCAGAACAGGGCGCCGGTGGTTACGCCGTGGTTGGCCATCTGAAGTACCGCGCCAGAAAGAGCGACTGGCTGCCATGAGGCAATTCCGAGGGCTACATAGCCCATGTGACCGATACTGGAGTAAGCGATCAGACGCTTGATGTCCTCCTGGGCGTACGCCACCAGTGACGCGTAGATAATGCCGAAAATCGCCAGGCCGAACATCAGCGGTACTGCCATGCGGGCCGCCTCGGGGAAAAGCGGATAGCCGAAGCGGATCAGTCCGTAGCTGCCGGTCTTCAGCAAAAGTGCGGCGAGCACCGCCGAGATCGGCGTGGGGCCCTCCGCGTGCGCGTCCGGCAGCCAGTTGTGCAGCGGCGCCAGCCCTACCTTGGTGCCATAACCCACCAGCAGGAAGACGAAGGCCAGCGACAGCACGGTGGGCTCCAGCACGTTCTTGACGTCGTTGAGGTGGGTCCAGAGCAATGCCTGGCCGCCTGCGCCCAGTACCTTCTCGGCGGCGAAGTAGAGCAGGATGGTGCCGAACAGCGCCTGNNTCCGGCAGCCAGGTGTGCAGCGGTACAAGCGGAAATTTGACGGCGAACGCCAGAAAAAAGGCGGCGAACAGCCAGATCTGCCACTCCAACGGCAATCGGGTCTGCAGGAGCTCCGGCAGGGCAAAACTGGCCATGCCGGTTTTCTGAGTATGCTGGATATGCAGGGTGATGATCGCCAGGAGCATTGCCAACGAGCCGGCCA
>DCNF01000041.1:31915-32398 GCA_002322035.1 Geobacter sp. UBA1603 | reverse complement strand
CCCATGACGGACGACTCCATAACCAGCATCAAAAGCAGAAACAGCGGAACCCGTTCCTGGATCGAGCGCCAGGAGACCAGCAGCCCCGCACAGACGGTAACTGAAGTCAGGAGCACCATCATAAGCGAGATTCCGTCAAGGGCAAGCAGGTAGCGTATGCCGAAGGTGGGAATCCAGGGCAGGTCCTGCACCAGAAGGTAGCCGGGCAACGGGGGTGGGGCTGTTGGAAGTTCACGCCAACCGTACCAGATCCATACCGCCAGAAGCATCTCTGTCGCAGCTGCGGCCAGGGCGACCCATCGTGCCGTAGCAGGGCGCTCCCAGAGTGCCGTGATCAGCAGTGCCCCGGCCAGCGGCAGTATGACCAGCATGGTCAGCAGCCCGCCACTCATGCCAGCACCCGCCAGGCCGCGAAGGCCAGTGCGGCGGCAGCGCCGCCGGCAACGGCGTACAGGGCGGTGGCCACCCGCCCGCTGCTCCAAG